>NZ_JBQSYL010000005.1:0-164011 GCF_052379245.1 Glutamicibacter sp. AOP12-B1-11
AATGCGCACAAGAGGAACCTTCACTGGGATACTATTTGATGAGTTCGGCTCAGATTTATTTGTTGACCGTAATTCAGCGATGGAGCAGGTTGAAGTTGGAACCGGCCGTGGTAGGCGAGCTTGCGCAAGCCGATACATACGAGTTGGTGACTAGTGTGACCGCAATCCCCGCTAGGGCGACCGGCATTCTCGATTGGGATTGCTTACTACTCTTGTTTGTTCGGGGTCTGGCTGCCTTTTCGACTAGAGATCAGTGTCCATATGACGTCGATGACGAAGAAGATGACCCATATCTTTCCTGCGCCGTACAAGAAGCTTGGGATTCCTTCGAGCTCGGGTCGGCCTCCGGAGGCGAGGTGTTCGCCGAAGTCGTTGGTGCTGAATGAGTCCACTATCCAGGACATGCCCGTGAAGGCCAGTGCGATCTGAGCGATGGCGAAAATGAGTAGATGCCAGCCGAGGCCAGTGAGTTTGGAGTTATCTGCCTTGGTTGTTGCCATCATCTTTTCCTCTTGGTTATGTTCGGGTTGCCAGGCCTGTGGGCCTGGCGTGTTCATTTCCTCTGAAGTAGAAACAGCCGGTGCTGTCACCGGGCTTGGCTCGTCCCGGGGGACGTTGGCGGCGCCAGAACGACGTACAGCCCACGGCGTGACGATGGCTCCGGCGGCGATGACGCTCGCAAACAGGATGCAGGCAACCTGCCAGGAAGTTGTCTCATAGCTGACGCCAGCCACTAGCGCACCGACTCCGGCACCGGCCAACTTGGCTGACTCGTAGAGCCCAAATCCTTTTCCGCCGCGTTCACGTGCTACCTCGGCGATGACGGATTGCTCGATCGGGATGATAGCTGCCCACGCCGCTGCACTAAGAATCCACAGGGCGGCGATCGGCAAAGGTGAGGGCGCGAACGCTAAAGTGAACGCGAATGTGGCACTGGATAGCGCTGCGATAGCTGCGACTCTGCGCCGTCCGATCCTCAAAGTGATCCGGTGTGCTGGCCCTGGAACCAGGCTTATCACGATGGCGCCAGGCAGGAATACCAGCGCGATGGAAACCACGTCGAGGTCGAAAGCCTTTTGAAGGTGCAGCAGCAACAGCAAGCCAATTGCTGCTTCAGCCAGCGAGGTTAGTGCGGTAGCAACCAGCATTGGTCGTAGTCGCTGCGTCGGGAAGGCTGACTCTGCCTGTTTCGGGGACACAGTGGCGCGTCGAGGTGCTGTTGCGATCATTACCGCAGCGACGAAGCAGGCACCGGAAGCGGCCCAGAAAACACCTTGGAAATTCAGTGAACTGATTAGTGTCAGGCCGGCGACGAAGGCCACCCAAGATCCAGTTTCCTGCCACGTCATCAGCTTGGGAAAGGCAAACGAATCTGTGCCCGCCGATTCGCTCACTATGGCCCGTAACGACACCCAGAACAACGCACCCCCAAACCCACCGAGTGCCGCCGAGATAAAGGCCATTGCCGAACCCGCGGATAGTGCATATCCAGCGCACGAGAGCCCATACAACACTGCCCCAGCAGCTGCAATATTCCGACGTTCCCACACATCGGCCAGCAGCCCGGCGGGAAACCTGGCGGCAAAAGAGACAAAGAGTTCCGCTGCAACCAGTACGCCTATCACGGTCGCATCCAGCCCGAGCGCTGTTCCCGCCCAAAGGGGAATAAGGAAATCCAGCAAGTCTGCGGGGCCACCGACCAGCGCTGCCGACCACCTCGCTGAGGATTGGCGAACGGGAGCGCTCTGGGTAGTTGATGGCGATTTCATATTCAGAGAATACACACGTATTCTGGTGTTTATGAAATCAGGGATAAATAAGCGGGAAGCCTTTGCCGCATCGGTACTGGACCTGATTGTTCGTGGCGGTATCCAAGCTGTCAGTATCCGAACCGTGGCAGCAGATTCGGGCTGGTCCGTCGGGGCCTTGCAAAAGACGTTCTCCAACAAGGAAGCCCTGCTCCGTGCCGCCGTTAATCTGGTTATTTCCAGAGCCGAGGCGCGTATGAATGCTCTCCCTTTCAGTGGAGATGCGGTGGACTACCTGGTTCGCATGGTCGAGGAAACTTTGCCCCTCGACCAGCAGCGCAGAGAAGAGGCCATCGCCTGGAATGCCTTCGCTGCCGAGGCTATCCACACACCGTGGATCGCTGAAATCCTTATAGGCCAGGACAAGCTAGTCTCTGAACAATTGGTAGAGGCCTTGCGGTCTTTTGGTACAGCGCAACCGGAAGCTGCTGCGGCTGGCATCATTGCTATTTCAGACGGCTTCGCGCTCCGGCTTCTATATGACCCGACACAGGCAGCGGAATTCTGTACGGCACTGCGTCCAATCATCAATCATTTGCTCACCATCTAGGCCACCTAGCACGGAATCCCGCAAGCCGAACGCTCAGTTGGACGGTCGACGGAATGAACAGACGCGGGAATTTGAAAGGTTAGAACTAGCCAATAACATTTTGCTGAGTGGTTCATGCCAGAATGCGTTTATGAAACTTAACCAAAAACTCGTCAACGCGGCAATAGAACACATCAATCGTCGCTGGCCAGATGCGGAGCAGGCCGTCGCTGCCGCCTTGTACCTCGAAGATGGACAAATATTAACTAGCATCAGCCTCGACAATTTTAATGCTGCGGCTAACCTGTGTGCTGAAACGGGTGCCATCTGTCAGGCGTACAACATGGATCGACGAGTAACCGCCTCAGTTTGCGTGAGCAAGGCAGCCGGTGAAGACCAAGTTACGATTCTTGCTCCTTGTGGTCTTTGTCAAGAAAGACTCGCACTTTGGGGGCCGGACGTTCAGGTCGCGGTATCAGATCCCGGCTCAGCTGGAGGGTGGGCTGCGCGTACGCTGATTGAAGTCAATCCGTACTACTGGGCCACGGAGTTCACCGATGATGGGGCATGGCCAACTACTGCGGACCACAACGGATAACCGAAGGCAATACTTCTTTTCGCGTCGTTGGCTTTCGTCCCGCATACATTCCACTGGCTAATGCAGTCCACGCTTTACTAATTGCAATGCCATGTTGCACTAAGCGGACCATTTTTGGAGTCGTGCCAGATTTTAGGTTCCCTAAAAATGAGAGTCTACGATCCGTCCCATGAGCCGGTCGCTAGCCGATGAGTTTGCGGTGGGTGTTCGGAGCCTTCAGCATCTGGGCAGTACGCCCGCATGCCGAACGCTCTGTGGGACGCCGTCATCTATGCCAGAGCTAGAATGAGGTCATCTGCGTGCAGCGATGCGTATCGGTTTCATATTTGGATCTTAAGGAATGCAGGTGATGTGTATGTTGATAGTGATTCGTGGAAATTCAGCCTCAGGGAAAAGCACGATCGCGCGCATGCTGCAAACCAAACTCGGGAAACTTACAGCGGTGCTTCAGCAGGATCACTTTCGCAGAGTTATTTACCATGAGCGAGAGCAGGAAAGCCTAGCTCACGCAGACCTACTCGAAATTGCTGCCATTCATTGTCTAAACCGTGGACACAACGTAATCCTGGAAGGGATCTTTAACGCCTCCAGATACGGGGGAATGTTAGAGCGCGTGGCAGCGCATACTGCTGATGCCAGATTTTATTCATTCGATCTCGCTTTCGAAGAGACTGTCAATCGACATTCGACGAGACCGCAAGCCACTGAATTCAGCGATAAAGATATGCGCGGTTGGTACCACGGATGGCAGCCTCTTCCGTTCGTATCAGAGATGCGAATTGTTGCTGATGAAACTCCCGAGCAAATCGTTGAACGTATTTTGCAGCGCCCCACCCGCTAGAAGGAACTTTTCACCTACAGGTTTCCCGTAAGCCGGTCCTCTGGGGAAACGTACGTAAGAGGAACGCTCTACGGGACGAAACCATCACCACGGCGTATCCCGAAGATAGATAGCACCTTTGCGGACACCGGCCCGGCACGTTGTTGTTGGGCAAAGCGTCATGCCTGATGTCGCGCTGGCTTCCTCGCCTGGAATGCTCCTGAGGAAACAAGACATAGACTGAGTCACTATGAGAGAGACCGATCAAGAAGTTGGTTACGTCCGGTTCGAGCATGTTGCCCCGGACGAGATTTGGGCTGAAGTCACAAATCTCTTCGTCTTGTGTTTCGCAGCCCATCCTTACAATGAATCAGCAGATGAGCTACAAAGTATTGTTCAATGGGGCCCAGAGAAACTTGCTAGTCCTGGTGGGCGGCTTGTCGTGGCGAGGCACGATGATCAACTGGTCGGCTTTGCTTTATCTCAGAGGCTTGACCAGGACAGCTCTTGGTTGCAACGACTCAATGGGATGCCGCCAATGCTAGATTTGGACATCTTGCCTTCGAGAACCTTGGTTGTCCAGGAACTCGCTGTCAACGAAAACTTTCGAGGCCGTGGGATAGCCAAACAATGCATCCGTGGACTTCTCTCTAACCGAGCCGAACAAGATGCCGTCCTAGGTGTTTTTGGCCAAGCCACCCAAGTCCGAGAAATGTATAGGCACTGGGGTTTTTCGGAGCTCGGCACCTCTCCCATTTACGGCGGAACCGTGACCCTGCATGCCTTGCATCACAAACTTCCATGGACGGCCTAGGTTTCCAGCTTCAGACCAGTCCGTATGCGGGAACCCGCAAGCAATCATCTTCACCTCTGCAACAGTCGCTTCGTCCCACAGGGGTATGTTGGGACTATCGTTCGGGACCGTCCCGCAAGACGGTCGTTATACGGGACAGACGCTCAGCTGACTTCTGATATTTTCAAAACTTCGAGTTTCCAACGATTTCGCATTCCCATATACCCCGCCCGAGAAAATGCCCGGTGAACGGGGGCTAAGCGGGACACATTTCTGGGCGTTTGCTCCATAAAAATAGTGGCGCAGAAACCGAAGTTTCTGCGCCACCATTTCGTCAATTCAGGAAGTACCCGAAGCGGCCGACTAGTCGACTAATTCTGACAGTTCCAGCCAACGTTCTTCCAGGACGTCAACTTGTTCTCGAAGTTCACGAATCTCGGCCGTGATCTTGCCCAGACCTTCGAAGTCGCTTTGATCATGTGCTGCCAACTTTTCGTTCAGCTTGCTGATCTTCTGGTCGAGCTGACCGACCTTGCGCACGTTCGCGTTCAGTTCTTTCTGCGCGGCTCGACGGTCAACGCCCGAGCCGCCCGCAGTTTTGCCGCCCTTTGCAGAAGCGCTTGTGGGGTTGCCCGAGCCCTTGGAGCTTTCTGAACTGCGCAGCTCCAGGTATTCATCTACGCCACCTGGCACATGACGGAAGTTTCCATCGAGGATTGCGTACTGCTGATCGGTGACGCGTTCTAGCAAGTAGCGGTCGTGGGAAACGACAATCAAGGTACCTGGCCAAGAATCCAACAGATCTTCGAGGGCGGCCAGCATGTCGGTATCAACATCGTTAGTCGGCTCATCGAGGATCAGCACATTTGGCTCATCCATCAGGATCATCAGCAACTGAAGCCGGCGGCGCTGGCCACCGGATAGTTCCCGGACCTTGGTGGACAGATGTGCCGAGGAGAAGCCCAAGCGCTCCAAAAGCTGCGCCGGGGTCAGATCCTTGCCGTCCACATTAAAAGTAGTGCGGTAGCGGGCCAAGATCTCTCGGACCCGATCCTCGCCGATCTTTTCCAATTCACGGAACTGCTGGTCCAGCACCGCGAGCTTAACCGTCTGGCCGCGCTTGATCGTGCCGCCGGTAGGCAATACGGTTCCTGCAATCAGGCCCAAGAGCGTGGACTTGCCTGCGCCGTTGGCACCGAGCAGGCCGGTGCGCTCACCCGGGGCGATGCGCCAGGTGAAAGGCTTCAGGATGCGCTTCTCACCGAAGCTGACCTCGGTGTCCAAGAGATCCACCACATCCTTGCCCAGACGCGTGGTTGCCATCTTCTTCAGTTCCAGCGGATTGCGAACCGGTGGAACGTCGGCGATCAGCTGGTTTGCCGCTTCGATGCGGAACTTCGGTTTGGCAGTTCGCGCCGGGGCACCTCGGCGAAGCCAAGCGAGTTCCTTTTTCATCATGTTCTGGCGCTTGCCTTCGGTCACCGCCGCAATGCGATCACGCTCGACGCGCTGCAGGATGTACGCGGCGTAGCCGCCTTCGAAGGGTTCAACTAGGCGGTCATGGACTTCCCAGGTGTCGGTGCAGACCTCGTCCAGGAACCAGCGGTCGTGGGTTACGACCATGAGCCCGCCCGAATTCTTCGCCCAGCGATTCTTCACGTGATTCGCCAGCCACGAAATGCCTTCGACGTCCAAATGGTTGGTTGGCTCGTCGAGGATGACCACGTCCCAGTCCTGGACGAGCAATGCGGCCAAGGCGACGCGTCGTCGCTGGCCGCCGGAGAGGGTGGAAATTTTCGCTTCCCAATCCAAATCCGCCACCAGGCCGGAAACCACATCGCGAATGCGTGCCTCGCCGGCCCATTCGTGGTTTTCCATGTCGCCGACCAGCGCGTAGTGCACGGTAGCGTCGGAATCCAAGGTATCGCTCTGGTCGAGCACACCGACGCGCACTCCGCTGCGTCTAGTCACGCGGCCTGAGTGCGGCTCGATTTTGCCCGCGAGCATGCGTAGGAGCGAAGATTTGCCTTCGCCGTTGCGTCCCACGAGCCCGATGCGGTCACCTTCGGAAATACCGATGGTGACCGAGTCGAATACGACGTGAGTGGGATATTCCAGATGTAGGGTTTCGCCCCCGAGTAAATGAGCCACACCTCTAGTTTACGAAGCAGGGCAAATCGAGACGGATCCGCATCACCTGGAACCGGTGATTTTTTGCCGGAGAACAGCTGGAAGGACAAAAATACCCCTTCTTGGGTGTGTTGTGCGATTTCACTCAGGACATGGAACGTGGCAGAATAATTAGCGTGCTAAACGGGCAATGCCCGCGCGGTGCGTTTTCCGCCCTGGTGTAATGGCAACACGCCAGCCTTTGGAGCTGTGCATTGTAGGTTCGAATCCTACGGGCGGAACCACTTTGCTCAAGCGCCCCCTGCGGGCGCTTTTCTTTTTGGCGCCAGTTAAGCCGATCTTCTTCCGCGCGATAGACTGTCACCGGGGTTTTACTTCAATGCCGGAAACCTCAAACTCGACTTCGCAGGAGAAAGCACTTGAGCGATCAGGTCAACGCACCAGTAGCCGTTATCGTCCTCGCCGCAGGCGCGGGAACTCGGATGAAATCGGCGAAGCCGAAGATCATGCATGAAATCGCAGGTCGTTCCATGATTTCCCACGCGTTGCACGCAGCTTCTGCGTTGGAGCCAAAGAGCTTGGTCGCCGTGGTGCGTCACCAGCGTGACCTCGTGGCGGCGCATATTCTGGGCCAGTTCCCGAACATCACCATTGCCGACCAGGACGAAGTTCCCGGCACCGGACGCGCCGTGCAGCAGGGCCTTGAAGCGGTGGATCCAGCCCTCGAAGGAACCGTCGTGGTGACCTACGGCGATGTGCCATTGCTCACCAGCGAGGTGCTCTCCGGATTGGTTGTCACCCACGAGGCCAGCGGCAACGCGGTCACCGTGCTGACCACCGAGCTGGATGACCCTTCGGGCTACGGGCGCATCCTTCGCGATGAGAACGGGGACGTCTCCGGCATCCGCGAACAGAAAGATGCCAACGAGGCCGAGCTGGCCGTCAAGGAAATCAACTCCGGCATCTATGCATTCGATGCCGCCATGCTGCGTTCGGCGCTGACCGAGGTCACCACCGACAACGCGCAGGGCGAAATGTACCTGACCGACGTGCTCGCCATTGCTCGCTCGCGTGGCGGCCGCGTCGCTTCCTCGCAGATCGCCGACCGCTGGCAGATCGAGGGCGCGAACGACCGCGTCCAGGTCTCCAACCTGGCCCGCATCTACAACGAGCGCAAGGCCGAATTCTGGATGCGCCAGGGCGTGACCATCGTTGATCCGGCCACCACCTGGATCGACGCGACGGTCATCATTGGCCAGGATGTCACCCTGAAGCCGGGCACCCAGCTGCACGGGGAGACCATCATCGGCACCAACGCGGTAGTTGGCCCCGACACCACCTTGACCAACGTGGTGGTCGGCCAGAACGCCACGGTGAAGCGCACCGACGCTACCGACTCGCGCATCTCCGAGGGAGCCAGCGTGGGTCCATTCGCTTACCTGCGCCCGGGGACCGAGCTCGGCCCGGACGGCAAGATCGGCGCGTTCTACGAAACCAAGAACGTCACCATCGGCCGCGGCTCCAAGCTCTCGCACCTCGGCTACGCCGGGGATGCCGAAATCGGCGAATTCACCAATATCGGCTGCGGCAACATCACCGCCAACTACGATGGCGAAAAGAAGCACCGCACCAAGATCGGTTCGCATGTGCGCACCAGCTCGAACACCGTGTTCATCGCCCCGGTAGAACTCGGGGACGGCGCCTACACCGGCGCTGGCGCGATCGTACGCAAAAACGTCCCGGCCGGTGCGCTTGCGCTGTCCGTGGCCCCGCAGCGCAACACCGAGGGCTGGACGCTGGAGAAGCGCCCCGGCACCCCTTCGGCCGACGCCGCGTTCAAGTCCTCATTGAATGGCTCGGATTCCGAGTAATTCATTCGAGGAAGTCATTTCCTCAGACCACCTCATACGTGATAGCGAAGCGAGCGAGAAAGCAAACCCCATGAGTGAAATCAGCCATAATGTCGATAAAAAGCTGGTCCTGGCCACCGGCCGGGCACACCCGGAACTGGCAGCGGAAGTCGCCAAGGAACTGGACACCGAACTGCTCCCGTTGAACGCCTACGACTTCGCTAACGGCGAGATCTACGTTCGGTCGGATGAGTCGGTCCGCGGCAAGGAAGTCTTCCTGCTGCAGTCCTACCCGGCCCCACTGAACAACTGGCTGATGGAACAGCTGATCATGATCGATTCGATGAAGCGCGCCTCGGCGCGGCGCATCACCGTGGTCGCACCGTTCTACCCGTATGCCCGCCAGGACAAGAAAGGCCGTGGCCGCGAGCCGATCTCGGCTCGTCTGGTCGCAGACCTGTTCAAGACCGCAGGCGCAGACCGGGTGATCTCGTGCGATCTGCACACCGCGCAGATCCAGGGCTTCTTCGACGGTCCGGTGGACCACCTGTTTGCTTTCCCGCTGCTGGCCGACTACATCCGCACCAAGGTGGATGTGGAGCAGGTTACCGTGGTGTCCCCGGATACCGGCCGCGTGCGCGTTGCCGAGCAGTGGGCCGAACGCCTCGGCGGTGCCCCGCTGGCGTTCGTCCACAAGTCCCGCGATCTGACCATGCCTAACCAGGCCGAGTCCAAAACCGTGGTGGGCCAGGTTGAAGGCCGCACCGCGGTGCTGATCGACGACATGATCGACACCGGTGGAACCATCGCCGGCGCGGTGCGCGTGCTGAAGGAAGCCGGAGCCAAGGACGTCATCATCGCCGCCACCCACGCGGTGTTCTCCGAGCCTGCCGCGCAGCGTCTGGCCGAGTCCGGTGCCACCGAAGTGGTTGTCACCAACACCCTGCCGATCCCTGAAGAGAAGCGCTTCGAGAACCTCACCGTGCTCTCGATCGCACCGATGCTGGCTCGCGCCATCTCCGAGGTCTTCCACGAAGGTTCGGTGACGAACCTCTTCGACGGCCGCGCCTAGCAGTCCTCGTTTCGCAAGCCTCTGGCCGGCACCTTCGGGTGCCGGCCAGAGGCCGTTAAAAGCTATTTACCAGCGCATGAAGCTCAGCCGTCGGAAACCGGACCCTGCCCGGCTTCGGTGCGCGCCAAGGTGTGAGAGGCTTCGAGCAGCTCACGAAGCACGCCCAGATCGATCTTGGACAGCCGTCCCAGATAGAGGCAGGCCTTGCTGGCCCGGTGCGGGCCGAGCGCCGCGAGCAGTTCGGGCCACTTCTCGGCGAAATCGCTTTGGAGATAGAGGGTGTGCTTTGCGGATCCTGGGGCGAAGGCCATGAGCGGCGCCCGTGCGCTGCGCCCGTTGGCATGGAAGTATTCGTATTCACCGAACCCGATGATTTTCCCGGCCCAGACCACCGGTGTCTCTGCCGTGATTTCCTGATAGAGGCTCAGCAGCTCCTCGGCCTCGGCCCGCCGTGTCCCGGGGGCACGGTCCAAGACTTCTGAAACCGGCATCTCGGACGGTGACATCGCTGGTTGTTTCGTAGCCACAAGTGCTCCTTGGTTTAGGCGGATTCTCACCGTTGATCTATTGGATTGTTGCCACGCTACCGGGGGAGCGGAACTATGCCAAAAGGTATCATCTCTTGATGATGTGGGATGGGCTACATGTTTTTTCTCCGGGGTGAGTAACTGGTAGAATTACTCATTGTGCCCAGGCGAGGGAAACATCTTTTTTGATGTAGCCGTTATCGACAAGGCCGGAAAAGCTCTTTCATCTCCAGATGATGGATGCTTCCCAGGTCCACGCAGGGCGTAAGAAGTAGCATTCATTTACTCTAAGGAGATTCATCATGGCATCTGTCAACCTTGACGCCGTAGTCCGTTCCGATTTCGGCAAGGGCGCAGCCCGTCAGGCCCGCCGCGACGGCATGATCCCAGCAGTCATCTACGGTGCAGGCTCCGAGCCACAGCACATCCTGCTGCCAATCCACGAGACCACCCTGGCCATCCGTGACCGCAGCGTTCAGCTGGTTCTGAACATCGAGGGCAAGGAAGTAACCACCTCGATCAAGGATGTTCAGGTCCACGCCATCAACCGCACCGTTGATCACATGGACCTGCTGATCGCTGCGTAATTGCACTCTTCGGAACTGCAATACAGCTTTTAGTAGCTAAGACTCATGAGCAATGACACTTGGCTGGTAGCCGGGCTCGGGAATCCCGGGCCCGGCTACGCTGGCAATAGGCACAATATCGGGCACATGGTGCTCGACGAGTTGGCACAACGTTCCGGCTCTAAATTCAAAACCCATTCCTCGCGTGCCCAGATTATCCAGGGCCGGCTAGGCATCGGCGGACCCCGCATCGTCTTGGCCAAACCCCTGACCTACATGAACCTCTCCGGTGGACCGGTCGCGAACCTCGCCAAATTCTTTGGCATCGGGATCGAAAAATTGATCGTCGTCCACGACGAGATCGACATTCCCTTCGATACGGTCAAGCTCAAGCGCGGCGGGGGAGAAGGCGGCCACAACGGGCTGCGCGATATCTCCAAGGCCATGGGCTCCAAGGACTATCTTCGCGTGCGTGCCGGCGTGGGGCGTCCCGCCGGGCGCATGGATACCGCGGACTGGGTGCTGCAGGACTTCTCGAAAACCGAAAAGCAAGCGCTGCCGTTTCTCATCGACAATTCGGCGGACGCAGTCGAACTGTTGATGTCCTCCGGGTTGGAAGCGGCGCAGGAGAAGTTTCACACTTCCTGATCGTATTGCGATCAAAGCGGTCAGAATTTTTGCCACTGCGGCAGGGGTTCTGGCCGTTTTGCCTTTGCTGAGGGGTTGCTAACTAAGGACTTACTTAGATGTGTTCTGCGTTCTAGAGTGGAATAATTAGCTAATGTACCCTTTGCCTAATCAGCTTAAGCGATCTGGCAAACCACATCCATTACCTCGGAGGACCACGTGCAGACGGTTACCGGTCACCCAGAAACCACCGAAGCGCTCTCTCAAGCAGAGGTCGCACGGATCAAAGCAGACTTTGAAATCCTGGAGCACCAGGTCAACGGCACCGAGCTCATCTATTTGGACTCCGGAGCGACCAGCCAGAAGCCACGCTGCGTCTACGAAGCCGAGCAGCATTACTACGAGAACGCCAACTCGGCAGTGCACCGCGGTGCACATACCCTCGCCGTTGAAGCCACCGATATTTTCGAGCAGGCACGCGAGACCGTGGCCAAGTTCATCGGCGCGCGCAGCAACGAACTGGTGTGGACCTCGAATGCCACCGAAGCGTTGAACCTCATCTCCTACTCGCTTTCCAACGCCTCGCTCGGCCGCGGCGGCGAGTCTTCCGCACGCTTCCGGATCGGTGCCGGCGATGAGATCCTGGTGACCGAGATCGAGCACCACGCAAACCTGATCCCTTGGCAGGAATTGGCGTTCCGCACCGGCGCGACCTTGCGTTACGTGCCGGTCGACGAGCACGGGGCACTGCGCTATGAGTTGCTCGACGAGCTGATCAACGAGAAGACCAAATTGGTGGCCTTCACCCATGTGTCCAACGTCCTGGGCACCATCACGGACGTCGCGCGTTTTGTCACCGCCGCGCGGAAGGTCGGAGCACTGACGGTGCTGGACGGATGCCAGTCGGTCCCGCATATGCCCGTTGACGTGAAGGCCCTGGACGTGGACTTCATGGCCTTCTCCGGACATAAGATGCTCGGCCCAACAGGCATCGGCGGCCTCTACGGCCGTGCCGAGCTGCTGGACGCCATGCCGCCGTTCCTGACCGGCGGATCGATGATCACCGTGGTCGATATGGAACATGCCGAATTTCTTCCGTCGCCGCAGCGCTTCGAAGCCGGGACACAGCGCATCGCGCAGGTCCACGGGCTGGCTACCGCCGCCAGCTACTTGGACGAGATCGGCATGGATCGCATTGCCGCTTGGGAGGAACACCTCGGGGCCATGCTCTTCGAGGGACTGTCCAAGCTGGAAGGCGTGCGCGTTTTCGGTCCCTCCGGCATCAAACGCATCGGCACCGTGCCTTTCGAAGTCATCGGGGTCCACCCGCATGATGTGGGCCAGTTCCTGGACTCGCGCGGCATCGCCGTGCGCGTCGGACACCATTGCGCCCAGCCGCTGCACCGTGCCCTGGGAGTATCTGCCACGACTCGTGCAAGCACCTACCTTTACAACACCGAGCAGGACGTTACCGCGCTGATCGAGGCCGTTGCCTCCGTGCGTGAATACTTTGGAGTTTAAATGAACGAGCTAGATCAGCTGTACCAACAGGTCATCCTCGACCATGCCAGGCGTCGTTTCGGCTCGCCCTTGGTCGACCCGGCAGACGGCGAACTGCATGGCGAATCGCACCAGCACAATCCCATCTGCGGAGATCAGATCCGTGTCCGCGTGGCTCTGGATGGCGACGCGCATTTCACGGCGATGAGCTGGGAAGGAGACGGCTGTTCCATCTCCATGGCCTCCGCCTCGGTGCTCAGCGAGATGCTCCCGGAGATGACCAAGGATGAATTCCTGGACAAGCTGGAAGTCTTCCGTGAAATGATGCGCTCGCGGGGCACCATGGTTCCGGACGAGGACGTGCTGGAAGACGCTGCGGCATTCGTTGGTGTCTCCAAGTTCCCGGCACGCGTTAAGTGCGCCATGCTCGCCTGGGTGGCAGCCGAAGCAGCCATGCTGGGTGCCAACGCCTGAGCGGATCTCAGGGCAGCGCCAGAGCCTCTAGATATAAAGAAACCCTTGCTCCGCACATTGAAAATGTGCCGAGCAAGGGTTTCTTCGTCAAGCAGAGCTAGTCTTTGTCGCCGGGCTGGTAAACATCCGGGATGCCATCTTTGTTGTCATCGCGTGTTTCGCGGGCGGCAATGATCTTGTACCCACGGTTGCGCGGGATCAGCCACAAGGCGCCGAGGATCGCGGCAATGAAGGAGCCGGCCAGGATTGCGACCTTTGCATGTTCGTAGTGCACCGATTCCAGACCGAAGGACAGCTCGGAGACCAGCAAGGAGACGGTGAAGCCGATGCCCGCCAGCAGCGTCACGCCGAACAGGTCAGCCCATTTGGCGTCCTTATCCAAGGACGCCTTGGTGAACTTGGTGAGCAACCAGGTGAAGCCCATGATGCCGATCGGCTTGCCGAGCACCAAGCCAAGCACGATGCCCCAGAGCACCGGGTCGGTGAACAGCCCGCCGCCGCCGGAATCGGAGGAAACCACAGTGACACCCGCGGCGAAGAAGGCAAAGATCGGGATGCAGAAACCGGAAGAGAGCGGACGGAAGCGGTGCTCGAAGAGTTCGGACAAACCATAGCCTTCACGACCGTCGGTGCGTTTGACCGGGATGCAGAAGCCCAGAACCACGCCCGCGATGGTTGCGTGAATTCCCGAACCGAAGATGAAGATCCAGGTAATGACGCCCAGCGGCAACAGGATCGCCCACGCCGCCCAGGCGCGCTTGGCGAAGAACTTGCCCAGGGAACGGGCCAGCACGGTGAACAGGATGATCGGAATCAGGGCCAGCCCGAGGTAGGCCAGCTTGAGCTCGTCGGTGAAGACGAAGGCGATGATGACGATGGCGATCAGGTCATCAACCACCGCGAGGGTCAGCAGGAAGATGCGCAGCGCGGCCGGCAGAGCCGAACCGATGACGGCAAGCACCGCGACGGCGAAAGCGATATCGGTCGCCGTGGGGATCGCCCAGCCGCGGAGCAGCTCGGTGCCGCCCCCGGAACCGGCGGCGATAGCCACGAAGACCAATGCCGGAACCAGCACGCCACCGAAGGCAGCGGCAACCGGGACCGCCGCGGTTTTGACGTTGCGCAGATCGCCAATGACGAATTCTTTCTTCAATTCCAGACCGGTCAGGAAGAAGAACACCGCCAGCAAGGCGTCGGCTGCCCAGTGGCCGATGGAAAGATTCAGGTCGACACCGAAGAGGGTGGGCCCGAAATGAAAATCACGCAGCGCAAAATAGGAATCGCGCATCGGCGTGTTGGCCCAAATGAGAGCGAGGATCGCGCCAGCGATGAGGACCATGCCGCCGACGGTTTCCTTGCGCAGGATATCTCCAATGCGCACCGACTCTTTGTAGCTTGGGCGCGAAAACAGGTTCCTTGGCGAACCTGAAGAGGGCGTTGGAGTCATTGTTGAACTCGCTTACTTCGATAAATGAAAATTTGTTCGCCGACCAGACTTCCCGGCACACCTGACTTTAACACTAGCGCGAAACGTGGCTCGAACCACAAAATCCCGGGTGAGCGCATCTTCACACCGACCCGGGATCTTGCCGCTGGTTCTTGACGGCGGTTAGCGCGAAAGCCACTCATTGACCTGAGCGGCCTGCATGTTCAGCGCCTTGCCCAGGTACGGCTCCGCAGCGGAGGCAAGCTTGCCGCCGATGAACGGAATCGACGAGGAAACCTTCGCATCGATAGCGAATTCGCTCTGCTCACCGGCTGGGCTCAACGATTCGGTGCCGGAGACCGACACCGGGACGCCTGCCACGTTGATCTTCACCGAAGCCGAACGATTGCCTGCTGCATCCGGTGCGCTCCACTGCTCGACCTGCGTGACATCAATGGAAGCGCCCACGAATTTACGGGCGAAGTCCGGCACGCGGTCGGTGGGCAGCGCGCGGACGGTGGTCAGCGTGAAGGCGCTATTGGTGTCGCCCTCAACGGTGAAACTCGTCAACGTGCCCTTGGCGAGCGAGGTCAGATGCTCGGCGAAACCGCGATCGGCCAAGGTCGCGATGACCTTGTCTGCAGGGTGCGCGATCTGCGTGCTTGCGTTCAATGCCATGAATACGAATCCCGTTCTTGAAAGGTTCGGCGGTCGTGCAGAACAATCTTGTGTTCCGTGCCGGTTCTGGTCGTTATTAACCCTATCGGTTCCCTCAGGTTAGGTAGGCTAGGAAGGCCGCATAAAACAACATATTGGCATTGCGCCGACCGCGGAAACATTTTGCGGTCGTTGTTTGTGGTGCGCTACCGGATATTTTGCCTTCAGGAGAGGAACTTTAAGCAACATGAGCCTGAGCGGACTTCATGATTTCCTGCGCGAGGAACCGTCATTTAGGCGAATCCAGCAAGGCGCCTCGTTGGCCTTCAACGCCCGCAGCGAAGAGCTGGAGATCGCCGCCCCGCCGGGGATGCGCGCGATTCTCGGCGCCCACGTCGCCGAGGGGCTCTTCTCCGGGCAAGAGCAGTCGATCATGCTGATCGTGACCGCCACCGGGCGTGAGGCCGAGGATGTTTCGGCCTCCCTGACCGCATACATGCCCGCAGAGCAGATTGCGGAGTTCCCTTCCTGGGAGACCCTGCCCCATGAGCGGCTCTCCCCGCGCAGCGATACCGTGGGCCGTCGCCTGGAAGTCCTGCGTCGGCTGCACGACGGAGACCCGACGCTGAAGGTCATCATCGCGCCGATTCGCGCGGTGCTCCAGCCGCTGGTCTCCGGATTGGGGCAGCTGCGCCCGGTGGAGCTCGAGCTCGACGCGGAGCCGGGCTTCGAAAGCGTCATCAGGGATCTGGCCGCGGCGGCCTATGCCCGGGTGGACATGGTCACTCATCGCGGCGAATTTGCCGTCCGCGGCGGCATCATCGACGTCTTCCCGCCAACTCTCGAGCATCCGGTGCGCATCGACTTCTTCGGCGAGCAGATCGATTCGATGCGCTACTTCTCGATCGCCGATCAGCGTTCCTTGGAAGGCGAGGCTCCAGCCAAGATCGTGGCCACTCCCTGCCGCGAAATGCTCATTACCCCGCAGGTGATGAGCCGGGCCGCCAACCTCAAGGCGAACTTCCCCGCGGCGACGGAAATGCTGACCAAAATTGCCGGCGGCATAGCGGTGGAAGGCATGGAATCCCTGGCGCCGCTGCTGGTGGATGAGATGGTGCCGTTGCTCTCGCTGCTTCCGGCCTCGTCCATCGCACTGGTGATGGAACCCGAGCGAGTCCGCTCCCGCGCCCACGACCTGAACGCGACCAACGCTGAATTCCTCGCCGCGGCGTGGGCCTCGGCCTCCGACGGCGCGGCGGCGCCATTGGATCTGAGCACCGCGGAATCCGGACGCAAGCTCGCCTCCGGAGACTTCGCCTCGCTGGCCGAAACCGTTGAGCATGCCAAGGACGCCAAGGTCTCTTGGTGGTCGCTGACCTCGCTGGGTGCGGATGAAGATCTTGGCCTAGGCGCGGCGACCATCCGAGTCGAGGCCCGCGAGCCACGCGGCTACCAAGGCGACATCGAAGCGATGATGGAATTCCTCTCCGGCCGGGTCAAGGACGGGTGGCGCTTGGTGGTGGCCACCGAAGGCCCGGGCCCGGCGGCGCGGCTGTCTGAACTTTTCCAGGAATACCAGATCCCGGCGCACCGTGTCCCGGAGCTCAGCGAGCTGCCCACGGCGGGACTCATCGAAATCACGCAGGCCACCGCGGGGCGCGGCTTCGTTTTTGACGAGCTGAAATTCGGGTTGCTGACCGAGGCCGACCTGTTGGGGCGTTCGAGCGCCTATGGCAGCCGCAAGACGCGCAAGCTCAGTGCCAAGCGCAAGCGCAATGCGGTGGATCCGCTGTCCCTGCAAACCGGCGACTACATCGTGCACGAGCAGCACGGCATCGGCAAATTCGTGGAATTGGTGGCACGCAAGGTGTCCGGCTCCTCGAAGGATGCCAAACGCGAATACCTCGTGGTGGAATACTCCGCTTCGAAGCGCGGGGCACCGGGGGACCGGCTCTTCGTTCCGATGGAGCAGCTGGACCTGGTCACCCGCTATGTGGGAGGCGAAGCGCCAAGCCTGTCCAAGATGGGCGGCTCGGACTGGGCCAGCACCAAGTCAAAGGCCCGCAAGGCGGTCAAGGAGATCGCCGGGGACCTGATCAAGCTGTACTCGGCGCGGATGGCCAGCCGCGGCCACTCCTTCGGCCCGGACACCCCGTGGCAGAACGAGCTCGAAGAGGCCTTCGCCTATATCGAGACCCCGGATCAGCTCACCGCCATCAACGAGGTCAAGCAGGACATGGAGCGCGAGATCCCCATGGACCGGCTGATCTCCGGTGACGTGGGCTTCGGCAAGACCGAGATCGCGGTCCGTGCCGCGTTCAAGGCGGTCCAGGATTCCAAGCAAGTGGCCATCTTGGTGCCAACCACGCTGCTTGCCTCCCAGCACCACCAGACCTTCACCGAACGCTATTCGGGATTCCCGCTGCGAGTGAAGTCGCTTTCCCGTTTCCAGACGGCCAAGGAATCCAAGGAAATCCTTGCCGGGCTCAAGGACGGCTCGATCGATATCGTGATCGGCACCCACCGGCTACTGTCCAAGACGGTCCAGTTCAAGAACCTCGGGTTGGTGGTCATCGACGAGGAACAGCGCTTCGGTGTGGAACACAAGGAAGAGCTGAAGAAGATGCGCACCAACGTGGATGTGCTGGCGATGAGCGCCACGCCAATCCCGCGCACCTTGGAAATGAGCCTGACCGGCATCCGCGAGACCTCGACGCTGGCCACGCCTCCGGAGGAGCGCCATCCGGTGCTGACCTTCGTCGGACCGCGCAGCGATAAGCAGATCTCCGCCGCGATCCGCCGAGAGCTGATGCGCGACGGCCAGGTGTTCTTCGTGCACAACCGGGTCTCCTCCATCGACCGGGTCGCCGCGGAGCTGCGCGAACTGGTTCCCGAGGCGCGCGTCGAGGTGGCGCACGGCAAGATGAGCGAATCGCGGCTGGAACGAATCATCCAGGACTTCTGGGAGAAGAAGTTCGATGTGCTGGTCTCCACCACCATCATCGAAACCGGCCTGGACATCTCGAACGCCAACACGCTGATCGTGGACCGGGCGAACAACTACGGGCTCTCCCAGCTTCACCAGCTTCGCGGGCGTGTGGGACGTGCCCGCGAGCGCGCCTACGCCTACTTCCTCTGGGATGTGGAGAAGCCGCTCGGCGAGGTGGCGCTGGAGCGGCTGAAGGCTGTGGCAGCGCATAACGAGCTCGGCTCGGGCTACCAGTTGGCGATGAAGGATCTTGAATTGCGCGGAGCGGGCAACTTGCTTGGCGGGGAGCAGTCCGGACATATCGCCGGGGTCGGCTTCGACCTCTACCTGCGCCTGGTCGGCGAGGCGGTAGCCGACTTCAAGGGCGAAGGCGAAGAAGAAGCCACCGAAATGAAAATTGATCTTCCGGTCAATGCGCACCTGCCCCACGAATACGTGCCGGGTGAACGGCTGCGTTTGGAGGCCTACCGCAATATCGCCGGAGCCGAAACCGCCGAAGCGCTCGCCGAGGTCCGCGAGGAGCTCGAGGACCGTTATGGCAAGCTGCCGCAGCCGGTAGAGAACCTGATGCGTGTCGCGGCGCTGCGCGTGAGGGCACGCGCGGTGGGGCTGCGTGACATCCAGCAGATCGGGAACCACATCAAGGTGTCACCGGCGAAGATCGGAGACCTTCCGGCCTCGCGTCAGGTCCGTTTGGAACGCCTCTACCCAGGGGCCGCGAACAAGCCCGCCTTGAACGCAATCTTCATCCCGAAGCCGCGGACGTCGCCGGTGGGCGGCAAGGACCTTGCCGACGAGGCGATCCTTGAATGGGCCGAGCGCATGCTCTATGGAATCTTCGAGCCGACGCCGGCGGCACCAGCGGCGGCCGAAGCGAAAAAGTAGGCCTCGAGCAAATCGATGGCCGGGATTCCAGAACTGGATTCTGGGATCCCGGCCATCGGTCAGCTGGTGCGCAATTCGGCCGCGTAGGCGTGCACCGGCCGGGCATAGAGTTCCAGGCTCGGAGCCAATGCCTGCAAGGCGACCTGAAGGGCCGCGGAGCCTTCACCGGCATCATGCAAGGCCAAGGCGAGAAACGCTTGGGCATCACGGTGCAAGGAAGAATCCGGGCCGACCATACGGAGCAATTCGATGGCTTCCCGGACCTCTCCCAAATTGCGCAGGGTGCTGGCCAGCTGGATTCGCGCTTCGCTCAGTTTCTGCTCGCTCAATCTCCCGGCAATCGCCGCGCGGTAGGGGCCGACGGCCAGGGCCTCCTCGCCCAGATAATCGTGCAGCGAGGCTCGTTCAAAAAGGGCCTCAGCATCATCGGCTGGCTTTTGCGCCAGTAGTTGCGCCAGCTCATTGCGCAGGGCATCTGGATTTTTAGTCCCTGCGGTGTTCCAGAATAATTCGATACGTTCTTGCCAGCTGCCGGTCATGGCTTGAGACTAGTCTGGCAATCCAAGCCCAAGCAAGCAGCCTTGGCCGGACGGGGCGCGAAAAAGGGGGAGGCCCGAAGACCTCCCCCTAGCTCAAGCTTTACTTACTTGGCGGTGCTAGCTGCGGCAGCCACGGCGATGGAGTCCGAGCGGCCCATCAGGTGCATCGGAATTGCGAAGGCGCCGAACGACAGCACGAAGCATGCGATGGTCGGCCACCAAGCGGTCTCCAAGGTCCAGTAGGACAAGGCGTAGATGCCGGCCGAGAACAGCACCAGGAAGATCACGGTATTAACGATGTTGCCAACGAGGCGACCTTCACCAGAGTGGGCGGTGTTCTTGCCGTTCGAGTACACTTTTTCTCCTTGAGGAAACGAATGGGTGCGGTGCCCTAGTAGCTGGACCCGCTTTGCTCTCCCTCTAGGATAGCAACTCCGGAGCTGGAACCGAGACGTGTTGCGCCGGCGGCAATCATGGCCCGGGCGGTTTCCACGCTGCGCACGCCGCCCGAAGCCTTGACCCCTAGATCGGGGCCCACGGTTTTGCGCATCAAGGCGACATCTTCCACGGTGGCTCCACCGGTGGAGAAACCGGTGGAAGTCTTCACGAAATCGGCTCCCGCGGCCTTGGCGGCCTCGCAAGCCAGAACCTTGGCCTCTTCGGTAAGCAGGCAGGTTTCGATGATGACCTTCAAGATAGCGCCACCTTCGTGGGCTGCCTGGGCAATGGCGAAGATCTCGTTAACCAGCGCGTCGCCATCGCCACGCAGCGCCGCGGACACGTCGATCACCATGTCGATCTCGTTGGCGCCGTCGGCGACCGCGGTGCGGGTTTCAAAGACCTTGGTATCGGTGGTGGAGGTGCCCAGCGGGAAGCCAATCACCGAACAGGTCAAGACGTTGGAGCCGGACAGCTCGCGGGAGACCGTGGAAACCCACAGCGGGTTCACGCAGACGGACTTGAACTCATACTGCTTGGCTTCTTCGCAGATCGTCACGATCTGTTCGCGCGAAGCGTTCGGTGCCAGCAGGGTGTGGTCGATATAGCCGGCAATTTCGCGGGCGCTCAGTTCACTCATCATGATCCTCTGTTCGTTCTCTTACATAGTTTTTGAGCAGGTCCTGTACGAAGAAATTATTCGTTCAGGAACGCTTCGAGTTCGCGCTTTATGGCTAGGCACTGCTCGGTGGCACGCGCCCGGGCGGCAGGCACGCCGGCCAAGTCATCTGCGCGTTCCACGGTTTCGAGGTAGCACTTGAGCTTGGGTTCGGTGCCCGAGGGGCGGACTATGACGCGTGCCCCGGTAAAGGTGTGCAGCACCATTGCATTGGTGGCCGGCAGCTTTTCGGTGCCGCGGGACAGGTCGGTGACCTCGGTGACCGCCGCTCCGGCTAGTTCTGCCGGGGCGTTGGTGCGGATCTTGTCCATCAATACCGGAATCTGCGACAGGTCGGTGAAGCGCAGGGAAAGCTGGTCGGTGACATGCACGCCGTGCTTGGCCGCCAGCTCGTCCAGGCGGCCCTGGATGCTGTTGCCGCTGGCCTTGAGCTCCGCCGCCAGGTCGGCGAGTACCAACGCCGCGGACATTCCGTCCTTGTCGCGCACGAGCCCCGGGGCCACGCAGTAGCCCAGTGCTTCTTCGTAGCCGAAGCCGAGGTTCTCCACCCGCGAGATCCACTTGAAACCGGTGAGGGTTTCCTCGTGTTCGCGCCCGCTGTCCTTGGCAATCGCCGCGAGCATGCGCGAGGAGACGATGGAATTGGCCAGCTTCTGTTCCGCCGGGAGGCTGCGTGAAAGCTGATCTCCGAGCAGCCAGCCCACTTCGTCGCCGCGTAGCATGCGCCACGCGGTGCCGTCATGGATGGCGCCGGCGCAACGATCCGCGTCGGGGTCATTGGCGATAACCAGATCTGCGCCGACCTTGCGCGCCAGGGCCAGGGATAAATCGATGGCCCCCGGCTCTTCGGGATTGGGGAACTTCACCGTCGGGAAGTCCGGATCCGGGTGTTCCTGCTCGGGGACCATATGCACATCGGTGAACCCCGCGTTGCGCAAGGCTTGGCGCATGGTGTGGCCGCCGACGCCGTGCATGGCGCTGACCACTACCTTCAGCTGCTTGCGGTGCAGCGCGCGGGCTTCATCCGCCGCGTCAATCACCTTGCCGATCGAATCCAGGTAGGCCGCCTCGACATCTCCGTCCTGGCCGGCACCCGGAAGCACCGTCCACCCGGAGGGCAGACGCTCAATCTGCGCCACCGGCTGGTTCGGGTCGATGAGCTCCGCGATCTGCTCATCGATGGGGGAGACGATCTGCGCGCCGCGGCCCACCTCGTCGGCCACCCTGCCGCCGA
The DNA here is from genome assembly GCF_052379245.1 of Glutamicibacter sp. AOP12-B1-11. NCBI lineage: Bacteria > Bacillati > Actinomycetota > Actinomycetes > Micrococcales > Micrococcaceae > Glutamicibacter > Glutamicibacter sp. AOP12-B1-11. Next base: position 22,142 of record NZ_JBQSYL010000005.1, read on the forward strand.
CATAAACCTTGTAGCCGTTATCTCGGGGCGGGTTGTGGCTCGCGGTGACCATGACTCCGGCCTCGGCGGAGAAGGTGCGCACCGCCCAGGCCAGCACCGGGGTGGGCAGTGCCGAAGGCATGAGCAAGACCTCGAAGCCGGCGGCGGTGAAAACCGCCGCCGAATCCACGGCGAACACCTCGGAGTTGTAGCGCGCGTCGAAACCGATCACTACCTTGGGCGCATAGGCGCCCGCGGCCCGTTCGCTGAGGAACCGGGCGATCCCGGCGGCGGTGCGCATGACCACGACGCGGTTCATCCGCATCGGGCCGGCGCCAAGTTCGGCACGCAACCCTGCGGTTCCGAATTCGAGCACGCCAGAAAAGCGCTCGGCAAGATCGTCCATGGCGATCGCATCCCCGGATTCGACCCGGGCGATCAGCTGCTGGAGTTCTTCGGCGGTAGCCGCATCCGGGTCCTGCGCTGCCCAATGGGCCGCCCGCGCCAGGAGCTGGATTTTCTCGGTGTGGTTCATCGTTTTCCTAGCCTCGAAAAGTGAAGTTGATTCTCGCCTAGAGCCGGGCGATGATCTGCGCCAGAAGTTTCGAGATGCGCGGGCCGGCAGCCTGGCCGGCTTCGATGACCTCTTCGTGACTCAATGGAATCGGGCTGATGCCGGCGGCCAGGTTGGTCACCAGCGAGATGCCGAAGATTTCCATTCCCGCATGGCGGGCGGCGATGGCTTCCAGCGCGGTGGACATGCCCACCAGATCGGCGCCGATGGTTTTGGCGTACCGCACCTCGGCCGGGGTCTCGTAGTGCGGGCCGGTGAACTGAGCGTATACGCCTTCGTCCAGGGTCGGGTCGACCTCACGGGCCACCTCGCGCAGGCGCGAGGAGTAGAGGTCCGTCAGATCCACGAAGGTGGCCCCTTCCAATGGGGACGTGGCGGTGAGGTTGAGGTGATCCGAGATCAGCACCGGGGTGCCCGGAGTCCATGCTGGATTCAGCCCGCCGCAGCCATTGGTCAGCACCACCTGGGTGCAGCCGGCGGCGGCTGCGGTGCGGATGGGGTGCACTACCGAACGGACTCCGCGTCCCTCGTAATAGTGGGTACGCGCGCCAAGGACCAGCACGCGCTTGCCGGTTTCGGTCAGGATCGAGGAAATGCTGCCACGGTGGCCGGGTACGGCCGGGGCATGGAACCCGGGGATGTTGGCGGCATCCAGGGTGTGGGTGGTCTCGCCGATCAGTTCGGCGGCCTGGCCCCAACCGGAGCCTAGGACAAGAGCAATGTCGTGCTTTTCGACGTTAGTCTGCTCGGCAATTACCTGGGCGGCCTGTGCCGCCAACGCCTGTGGGTCGTTTTGCATATCATTCACTTGAAATACGCTACCGGTAGGTAGCCCCTTTGTCAGGTGGCAACCGTGGCAACAGGGCGAAATTCACTGGATCGTGATGTGCGCAAATCCGGTGCATGGTGAACAATGGGAAAGGTGAGCGCAGATCGTAGGAATAAAGCAACCCGTTTAGTAATCCTTGGTGGCGGACCAGGTGGCTATGAAGCTGCCATGGGAGCCGCCCAGCTAGGTGCCAATGTCACCGTCGTAGAGCGTGCCGGGATGGGTGGTTCGGCGGTCCTCACGGACGTCGTGCCGTCCAAAACCCTCATCGCTACCGCTGACGCGGTACGTCGGGTGCAGCACGCAGAAACCTTCGGTGTCCACATCGAGGGCATCAACGATGCGCAGACCGACTTCTCGGTGGTCAACCACCGTTTGCTGGCCCTGGCGAAGGAGCAGTCCGGGGATATCCGCACCGGTCTGGAGCGCGCCGGGGTGCGTATCGTGATCGGCGAAGGCCGCCTGGTGGACCGCAAGACGGTGGCGGTAAGCCACCCGGACGGTTCCGAGCAGTCGATCGAAGCCGACGCCATATTGCTTGCCGTCGGCGCCCATCCGCGCGAACTTCCTACCGCCAAGCCAGATGGCGAGCGCATCTTCAACTGGACCCAGATTTATAACATGAATGAGGTGCCAGAGCACCTGATCGTTGTCGGCTCCGGTGTCACCGGTGCCGAGTTCGCTTCCGCCTATAATTTGCTTGGCGCCAAGGTGAGCTTGGTCTCCTCGCGTGACCGTGTGCTTCCGGGCGAGGACGCGGACGCCGCGGCCGTGCTTGAGGACGCCTTCAAGGAAAACGGCGTCAATGTCGTTTCCCAGGCTCGCGCCGAAGGGGTGGAGCGCAAGGGGGACAAGGTGTTCGTCACCTTGGCCGATGGCCGAGTGCTCGAAGGCAGCCATTGCCTGGTTGCGGTCGGCGGCATCCCGAATACCGAAGGCCTCGGTCTGGAGGAAGCCGGCGTTCAGCTCAGCGATTCGGGCCACATCAAGGTGGATGGCGTTTCGCGCACCACCGTCACCAACGTCTACGCGGCTGGCGACTGCACCGGTGTCTTCGCGCTGGCTTCGGTGGCCGCGATGCAGGGCCGCATCGCGGTTGCTCACCTGCTTGGCGACTCGGTGAAGCCGATCGATCTGGATTTGGTCTCCTCGAACGTCTTCACCTCCCCGGAAATCGCCACCGTCGGTGTCTCGCAGCGTGCGGTCGCCGAGGGCAAGTACCAAGCGAACATCATCAAGATTGATCTGAACACGAACGCTCGGGCAAAAATGATGAACGTCGAACAGGGCTTCGTGAAGATCGTTGCGCGCAAGGGCTCGGGCACCGTTATCGGTGGCGTCGTCGTCGCACCGCGGGCCAGTGAATTGATCTTCTCCTTGGCGCTTGCGGTGCAGAACAACCTGCACGTGGATGATGTAGCCGAAACCTTCTCGGTCTACCCATCGCTCTCCGGCTCGTTGGCCGAAGCCGCCCGCCGCTTGCACCGTCATATCTAGGTCTCTTGCCGCATAAGCCGGGCGTTCCTGAGCAGCAATCGGGAATGCCCGGCTTTTTCGCGCTGTCAGGGCCGTGGGAAGCCAGCGCCAGGTGGTGCGCAAGGCCACTGCCGCAGATTGGCGCAGAAGTATATTTTCGTGGGGCACTTCATAGTCCGCTCGTCTTTTGATATAAGGCATGCGCTGCGTTCGATTGCCGCGTCTCACTATTCGGGAGCACATTTCGCGCAAGTCAGGGGCGGATAAGTGGCCAGGCGGGTGCTGAATAAAAAATGTGTCCAAATATTGGACACAAATATCCACATACTGGTCGTTTCGGCTTACCATTGTGAAGTCATAAACGAGCCTTTACTCGCACTTCAGAAGGAGCCGCCGCCATGTCGCAGGCTAACCAGACAGTAGCGCCAAAGGAAAACACCCGTGGGCGCGTGCTGTTCGCCAGCATGATTGGCACCACGGTCGAGTTCTTCGACTTCTATGCCTACGCCACCGCGTCGGTATTGGTTTTCCCAACGCTGTTCTTCCCCAACGCCACGGCGATCAACGCCATCCTGTCCTCTTTCGCCATTTTTGGTGTCGCATTCATCGCGCGCCCGCTCGGTTCGATCGTCTTCGGCCACTACGGCGACAAGCTAGGACGCAAGGGAACTCTGGTTGCCTCGTTGCTGCTGATGGGTATTGCGACCTTCCTGATGGGCTTCCTACCCGCCGCGCAAGGCCACTGGACGGTGCTTGCGCCCACTGCGCTGGTGATCCTGCGCTTCGCACAGGGCCTGGCCTTGGGCGGCGAGTGGTCCGGTGCCGCATTGCTTGCCACCGAAAACGCTCCGAAGAACAAGCGCGCCATCTACGGAACCTTCCCGCAGCTCGGCGCACCGGTTGGCTTCATCCTGGCTAACCTGATGTTCGTGGTCCTGCAGACCACGCTGACCGCCGAGCAGTTCTTGGCCTGGGGCTGGCGCGTTCCGTTCTACTTCTCCGCGGTGATGGTCATCATTGGCCTGTGGGTGCGCCTGAAGCTCGTGGAATCGTTGTCCTTCCAGAAGGTGCTCAACGAGAAGAAAGTGGTGAAGTCCCCATTCTCGGTGACCATGAAGAACCACTGGCGACCAACCTTGGCCGGTACCTTCATCATGCTTGCCACCTATGTGCTCTTCTACCTGATGACCTCGTTCACGCTGACCTACGGCACCACCGCGGCAACGATTGAACAGGGACAGGCCGCCGCCGATGCCGCAGGAAAGACCTTTAGCGCCGAAGGGTTCGTCCCGGGTCTGGGTATCGAACGCCCAACCTTCTTGACCATGCTCATCATCGGCGTCGTCTTCTTCGGTATCTTCACCGTGGTCTCCGGGCCGCTGGCCGAGAAGTTCGGCCGCCGCAAGTTCCTGATCTGGGTTACCAGCGGAATCTTGGTCTTCGGCTTGGCCTGGACCCTGTTCTTCGGTCCGGGGCAGGGCGCGGCGATGGCCGGTCTGGTCATCGGTTTCACGCTCATGGGCCTGACCTTCGGTCCGATGGCTTCTTTCCTGCCTGAGCTGTTCCCTTCAAACGTGCGCTACACCGGTTCGGCAGTTGCCTACAACATGTCTTCGGTGATCGGTGCGGCTCCGGCTTCGTTCGTGGCCATCGCATTGTGGAGCGCCGGCAAGGGCAACACGATGGGCGTCGGAATCTACCTGGCCATCGCCGCGGTGCTGACGCTCTTTGCGCTCTTCCTGACCCGCGAGACCAAGGACGTGGACATGGAGGAATTCGTCGAGTAGCCTCGGTCGCCGAATGTTTTCGAAGGTGCGCAGGGAATTCCGCCAGGAAATTCCCTGCGCACCTTCTTTTGCTTTTGGCGGTTCAAAACGGCTGAGCTTGTCGTAGAGTCGGAATGGAAAGAGACGAGCTAGTGCTCATGGTGAGCCTGCTGACGTGGCAGGCATCCGAGATAGGGAAAGCCCATGAAGATTGCTATTGCAGGTGGAACCGGAACTATCGGCCGTCACGTGGTGGCCGCGGTTGAAATGGCCGGTCACCAGCCGCTGATCCTGACCCGAAAAACGGGCATGGACCTGCTGACCGGCCGCGGCCTGGCCCAAGCCCTGGCAGGGGTGGGCGCGGTTATCGACGTTACGAGCACCACAAGCATGCGCACCAGCACGGCGGTGGAATTCTTCACAAAGGTCACCGAAAACCTGCTGGCCGCCGGTCGGGCGGTGGGCAGCGCCAATCATGTGGCCCTGTCGATCATTGGCGCTTTGGCGGTGGACGCCCAATATTATGCGGGCAAGGCAGCTCAGGAGCGTTTGCTGATGGCGCAGCCCGGCGGATATACCCTGCTGCGCACCTCCCAATTCCACGAGTTCGCCGGTCAAATGCAAGGCCGTTTGGGCCTTGGCCCGGCGCAATTTGCTCCGGCTATGCGTTCGCAGCCGATCGCGGCGGCCGAGGTCGCCGCCGAATTGGTGAAGCTTGCGGTGGCCCAGCCGCAAGGCGTGGTGGCAGATCTCGCCGGTCCGCGCGAAGAGCGGATGGTGGATCTGGTTCGCGCCTATCTCAAACACGCCACCGGAAGGGCCAAGCGCGTGATGGAAATACCCATTCCCGGGCCAATGGGCCGTGCCATGCGCGATGGCACATTGCTGCCCGGAACCGGCGCGCGGCTGGGCTCCCAGACCTTTGCCGATTGGCTGCAGGAACAGCAAAGGCAGTAAGAGCCCGTTTGCGGTTTCGCGGAGCCGGCAAGCAGCCGGGAATGCAGGGAAGCAACGCAGGAAGGCCAGCAAGAGGTATCAGTGCACCCTGGCGCGGACGTTCTCGCGCAGGGCCATGGTTTCCATCTGCTCGATCACGAGCTTGATGGCCTCGGGCTGCTGGTCTGGCGGGTAGCCGTTGATCACCAGCAGCCGTTTGACTTGGGAACGCAATTTGGCGCGTACATCTTCGCGTACGGTCCAATCGGTTTTCGCATCCCTTTTCATCATGGCGACGAGCTGGCGGGCGATCTCGGCAAGGATTCCCGGACCTTGCAGATCGACCGCGGACTCATTCTGGCTGATGGCATCGTAGAACGCCAGTTCCTTGTAGTCCAACGGCGGCTCGAAGCGTTCGCCACGGCTGGCCTCATCGGTGATTTCGTCGGCCATCTCCAGCAGCTCTGCGATGATTTCCGCGCTGGTGAGTTGCTGATTCGTGTATTTGCGCATCAGTTCGGTGATGCGCTGCGAAAAGGCGCGCTGGCGAATCATGTTGTGCGCGGTGACGTTGATGGATTCCTCGGCTACCAATTTACGCAGTGCCTCGATGGCCAGATGCTGGTTCTTGGCCTTCTTCGCCTTCGCAACAAATTCCGGGGTGAGCTGGCCTAAGCTGGGCTTGGGCATCCCGGCGGCTTCGTAGATGTCTAAGACCTCACCGGTGACATCGGTGGACCGGGCAATGAGGTTCCCCAGCAGCGTCTGGATCTCGCTTGGAATCGGGCGTCCGTTGGCGCGGCGCTCCTGCGCATCGAATTTCGCCATCCAGACACGTACTTCCTCGAAGAACTGCACATCTGCGCGCAGCTCATCCACCGCGCCGGAGGCGGAGCACAGCGACCAGGCGCGCGCCAAGGCCGAGGATGCGATGCGATAGGTTGCCCCGAGGCTGGCTTCGCCTTCGGCTGGCTGATTGCCTGGAGTCAGCGGATCGCGCAGGTAGTTCACCGTGCTGTGCACCGCGCCGAGCCAGGAACGGGCCGAAGGCCCGCTGCGCAGCAACCGCCAGTCGATACCGGCGAGCATCTTTTCGATCTGGGCGATCAGCTGCTTGGTGAGGACCGCCAGTTCCTCGACGTTGCGGCCCACGGGTTTGCGTTTCTGGTCAGTGGAGGAGTATTCCTGCAAAGCCGCCGCCAGATTATCGGCCAACGGGGCGAAGGCCACCAGCAACCCGTCTTGTTTGCCGCGGAAGGTGCGGTTCACGCGGGCCAGGGTCTGCATAAGCAGGGCGCCCTTGAGCGGGCGGTCCAGGTACAGGGTATGCAAGGCCGGGGCATCAAAGCCGGTGAGCATCATGTCCTTGACGATGACCAATTCCAGTTCGTCCTCGGGGTTCTTCACCCGGGCCTTGACGATATTGTTCAGCGAGTCGCGGCGGACATGCGTGGACACCGGCGGCACATCCGTGGCATCCCCGGAATAAACCACCTTGATTTTGCCGGCGGTCAACTCATCGCTATGCCAGTCCGGGCGCAGCCTGATGACCGCGGCGTAGAGGTTTGCGCAGATTTCCCGGGTTCCGCCAACGATCATGGCCTTGCCATAGGTGGGTTTTCCCTCCGGCTCGGCGATGAACCCGGACATGGTTGCCCGACGCTCCTCCCAGTGATCCACGATTTCCTTGGCGAGCATCTCGATGCGCTCCGGGGCTCCGTAGACCGCATTGACCACGGCCACCGATTGCTCGATCTTGACTCGTTCGGTGTCGTCCAGACCGACGGTGGCCTCATCCGCCGCATTGTCGATGTCCTCTTCGCTCAATTCCTCCGAGCGCTGCACCTTGATCAGCCGCGGCTCGAAGTACACCGGAACGGTAGCCCCGTCGTCCACGGCCCGGGACAGGTCGTAGATGTCGATGTAGTCGCCGAACACGTCGCGGGTGTTGCGGTCTTCAAAGGAAATCGGGGTGCCGGTGAAGGCAATGAGCGTGGCACCGGGCAGCGCATCGCGCAGGTGGCGGGCATAACCATCCAGATCGTCGTAGTGGCTGCGGTGGGCCTCATCCACCATGACGATGATGTTCTTGCGGTCCGACAGCAATGGATGGCTTTGGCCGGTTTCGCGTTCGCGCTTGGTCTTGCCGAATTTCTGCAAGGTGGTGAAATAGATGCCCCCGGTCACCCGATTGGACAGTTCTGCGCGCAGGTCGCTGCGCCGTTGGATCTGCATGGGAGTGTCCGGGAGCAGCAGCGAGCGCTCGAACCCGGCGAAGAGCTGGCCGTCCAATTCGTTCCGGTCGGTGATCACCACGATGGTCGGATTCTTCAGCTGAGCGTGCCGCATCACCCGGTTGGCGTAGAGCTCCATTTCCATGGACTTGCCCGAGCCCTGGGTATGCCAGACCACCCCGGCCTTGCCGGTGGACTTCACCGCTGTGATGGTCGAGCCTACGGCCTTGGCCACGGCAAAGTACTGGTGCGGCTTGGCGATGCGCTTTTGCAGCTCCTCGCCGCCGTCGAAGGCGGTGTACCAGAAGAGCAGCTGGAGGAAGCGGGACGGATTGTAAAGCCCGGACAGGGCAGTTTCCAGTGGCAGCGGCGCTTCACCGCTAAGGTCATGGCCGGTTTCCACCGGCACCCCGTCATCATCGACCTTCCATGGAGAAAAATGGTTCAGCGGGGTAAATGGGGTGCCGTACCGTGCATCCAGTCCGTCGGAGGCGAGCGTGAACACGCAGAAGCGGAAAGCCAACGGGAACTCGCGCAGATAGGTTTGCAGCTGGGCGTGGGCAGTGGCCACGGTGGCGGAGACCGCACCGGCCTTCTTCAGCTCGACGATGCTCACGGGCATGCCGTTGCAGTAGAGCACTACGTCGAAGCGGCGCTCGTATTCGCCCTGCACGAGGCGGACCTGGTTGACGGCCAACCAATGGTTGTCCGTTTCCTCCATGCCCATCAGGCGCAGGGTCGGGTTTTGTTCGGTCCCGTCCGTATCGTAGTAGGACAGCCGATAGCCTTCGGTGAACATCCGGTGGACCCGGTAGTTCTCCGCAATGGCATCTTGGGATTTGGGAGCGATGATTTCAGCCAAGGCTTGCTGCAGATATTGGTCCGGCACTCCAGGATTCAACCGACGCAAGGCGGCGAGCAGGCGCGGCTTGATCAGCAGTTCATCCCAGGAGTCGCGCTCGCCGGTGCCAGGGGCAATGTACTTGCCGTGTTTGGGTTCCCAGCCTTCTTCGCCGAGCCGTTCGAGAGTGATACCTTCCCAGACATCCTCGTTGTTCATCGAATTCATGAGGGATCCTTTCCTAGGACTGCTGATCTAGCTGATGGGCATCTTCGAGTTCTGATTCGAGCTCTTCGATGGTTGGAAGTCCTGTGGCGAGCTCCGCCGGCAGGGAGTCCTTGATTTCGGTGGCCCACTCGGCGACGCCGATGGGGGATTTGAACCCACGCAACGCGTATTCGGCCACGACTTCGTTTTTCGTCTTGCACAAGAGCAGTCCGATGGTGGGTTCATCGTCTGGCTGGGCGAGAAGGTCGTCTACCGCGCTCATGTACATGCCCAATTGCCCGAGGTGGCCCGGTTCGAATTTGGTGACTTTCAATTCGATGACGACGAAGCGGCGGAGCTTGAAGTTGTAGAAAAGCAGGTCCGGGAAGAACTCGTCTCCGGCGATATTCAGTCTCATTTGCCGGCCGACAAAGGCGAATCCACGGCCAAGTTCGAGCAGGAAATGCTCGACATGCTTGATGAGCTGGTTCTCGAGGTCCCGCTCGTTGCGTTGGTTGCCCAGCGACAGAAAATCAAAGATATATGGGTCTTTGATGGACTCTTGGGCCAGAGTGGCAGCCGATTCGGGAAGCCTGTCGTGGAAATTGGTTACTGCTTTACCGGAACGTTCATGCAGGTGAGTCGCGATCTCGTGGACGAGGGAGTTACGGGACCAGCCCTCTTCGATAGCTCGCGATGCATACCAGAGCCGAGCCTCGGAATTATCAAGCTTCTCTAGCAAAGCGATGTGGTGGTACCAAGGTAATGTTGCAAGCGGCGCTTGCAACATTACTGAGCCCGGCCATGCCTCGGCTAGCGATTTCATGTACCGGAGATTTCGCGGAGAGTACCCTCGCGCGTCAGGAAACCGTTCCTTCAAGTCAGAAGATAAGCGCGTCACTACACGTGCGCCCCAGCCTTCCTCGGTTTCTCGGGCGAGGAGCTCGGCGCCAATTCCCCAGTAGGTGTGGATTAATCCCTGATTTACGGCGGAAATAGTACGAGCTTGACCAGTCTCGATACGCGTGGAGACAGCCGTCAGGAGGTCGATGTACCATTGCGGAACGGAGGATCGTGCTGGGGCATTCGAGAACCCGATTTTACTCAGTCTGCTGGAATCCCTGGGCTGAGATTCATGCATGATAGAACTCCGTTCAACAAGTTGGGGCGGGTTACTGTCTCGTTTTGCTATCCTGCTTCTTCAATGAGGATTGGGCGGGCCAAAATGATGCGCCGTTCATTAACGTCTGCAGTATCCAATACGGCCGCAGTTAGCCGAGCGGAAGGGAGACGGATTTGCCGATCCCAAGTGCGGCGTGAACGTTCAGTCTCCTGCATGGCAAAAACTGCACGATCACCGCTTTCGATCCATACAGCCATCATTGCGGAGACATCGGCAGCAACTTCTGGTGAGTTGAGCTCAAGTTCCGTCCGCACTATTTCGGCAAGGATTGATGGATCAGAAGGGTATCCGCGTGTTGTGCGTAGCTGCTCCTTGGTCCAACCCCGAACCCAGCCACCATGGGCGACATTGTCAGGCGAACCCACAAGAATTAGATCCGTTTCTTGCTCTCGGAACGGTTGTTGTGGAGGTGTATTCGAATGTCCCCACATGACGCTTGCCTCGCCATAAGTACTGTTCCCGAATAATCCAAATGGCATAACGCCGATGCATAGATTGGTAACGTAAGTATCTAGTAATGAGCCTTCGAATACTTCCCAAGGGTCTTTTCGAATTTGGCGATTCTTTCGTCGTGCCACTTTGAGAGCCATATCGACGCGTTCAGCCGACGAGAGTACTTCGCTATGTTCGATGTTTCGTTCGGCGCTGAAAAATCGCGATAAACCAACTTTCCATCCGCGAGTGCGAGACAGTATATGCCCATCGTGCACGTGATCCATGAGCGCTCGCTCCGAGAAATAGTGCATGGCTAAGCGCCTGCCTGCTGAGCGATATGTTCAGCATCTCTGACACTAAGTTTTCCGGACATGAGCTGCGGGAGGAGCGTATCCCGTGTTAGCTGCAGGAGCTCGTTTTCGGCCAAGAATCCAGCGATGGTATTTTCAATTGCGCCGACCTTTGATTCAATTTCTGATGCAATATCTTCACGCACCGTAGGGACTAGAATCCCATGCAACTGAGACTTGTTTATGGAACCAAAAACGGTCCCTTCTGCTTCGTACGGTGCCCAAACCGAACTTTCATGTCGAAGCAGGTGGAACAAGGTAGCCTGACGGCCAAATTTGTGTCTAACCGCTGAAAGTCCGCGACCTATGCAAACCTCATCTTGAGAGAAATTCACTTCCCCAACAGGGGCACGTACGCTCAACAGTATGTCGCCCTTTTGCGCAAGTCGTAATGCGTTAGTTGTGCTAACGCGACGCGATGGGAAACGCATGCCGAAATCGCGGACCCCTTGGAAAAACGCTATGCCCTCGCTATTTTCATTCAGGTCTGATCCTTTAGGAGAGGTACCCATGACAATGTTCGCGGCTTCATCGAGTCGTTGAGTCAATGACGTGACTGTCATTCGAACCATAGTTTTGGCTAAGTCGTCTGCAGTATCAGCGAGTTTTGTATTTGCCGCGATCTTGTCGTCGAGCGCGCCGAGAACTTCAGCGATGGCTTGTTGAGTGCCGATTAAAGGTAGAGGCACTAAATGCGAAGCGGCAAAATCGGTGTATTGGAATCGAGCAACGCCAGTATGCTGAACTTGGTACTGCTCAATTTCACCGGAGAGATACATCGACTGTAGATACCAGTAGAGGTATCTAGGGTCAACGATTTCACTATTCGCACGCATAAATCGGGCGAAGCTGGCGCATGTGACTGGACTGCTGAACCCTGCTTGAACTCGTTCCGAAAAGATCATGGTGCGCCCGGTTGGCCGACCAGGTGAGCCCCCTGCTGTTTCTATTAGAATGTCACCTGGCTCCAAGGTTCTACGCTGTACGTTTTTCTGATTCAAGAAGCGGACAGGGACTTTTCGCGTATCTCCAACGGAGACATCATGGAAATCAGTAGCACGAATTACTTGGTACTTTTCATAGCCATCCTGCTCCTCTGCTTTCCCCCAATCGCCATCCTTTGTTGTTATCAGGAGGTCTTTGAGGAGAATTCTACTAGTCTTGTGCATTCTGAACTCTTCCCAACTGCTGGCGAACAATTTGATCCAGTCGCGACGACTCATCCAACTGATCGAAGAGTCCCTTCTTCAACCGTTCTATCTTCTCTTCGATTGGTTCACCGTCGTCTTCGACTTCAGCGGCCCCGACGTAGCGTCCCGGGGTAAGGGCGTATCCCGCATCCTTAATTTCCTGAACTGTGGCCGAGTAGCAGAATCCCGGAACGTCTTCGTAGGCCCCTTCGGCAGATTCCTTGCCACGCCACGTATGGAAGGTATTGGCAATCGTTGAAATATCTTCATCGCTGAGTGCTCGTTCGGCGCGGTCAACCATGTGCCCCATACTGCGGGCGTCGATGAACAGCGTTTGCCCCGAGCGGTCCGTGGAGCCACCTACGCTGGCAGTTTTGTCTTTCGCGAAGAACCAGATGCAAACGGGGATGCCGGTGGAGCGGAAGAGTTGGGTTGGCAGGGCCACCATGCAGGAGACCACATCGTTCTCCACCAGCTTGGCGCGGATGTCTCCCTCGCCACCGGAGTTCGAGGACATGGAGCCATTGGCCATAACCACGCCGGCGGATCCGCCGGGTGCAAGTTTGGACAGGATGTGCTGGATCCACGCATAGTTGGCGTTGCCGGTGGGCGGAACACCGTAGGCCCAGCGGGGGTCTTCCTCGTTCCTCGCCCAGTCCTTGATATTGAATGGTGGATTGGCCATGATGTAGTCGGCTTTCATCTCCGGGTGGAGATCGCGGCCGAAGGTGTCTCCCCAACGGGGGCCCAAATTCGCATTTAGGCCGTGAATGGCCAGGTTCATCTTGGCCATGCGCCAGGTGCGCTCATTGAGCTCCTGGCCGTAGACGGAGATCGCCGTGCGATCCTCATTGTGGGATTCAAGGAATTTCTCAGTCTGGACGAACATGCCGCCCGAGCCGCACGCTGGGTCGTAGACGCGGCCGCTCTGGGGTTCAAGCACTTCAACCAGGACTCGCACCACGCCTGCTGGCGTGTAGAACTCGCCGCCTCGTTTGCCTTCGGCACGGGCGAACTTCTCCAGGAAGTATTCGTAGACTTCGCCGAGCAGGTCGCGGGCACGCGTTGACCCTTCACCAGTGAACCGCGCACTGTTAAACATGTCGATCAGTTCACCCAAGCGGCGTTGGTCTACGCTGTCGCGGTTGAAAATGCGCGGTAGGGTGCCGGCCAGCGTTGGGTTGGCTGTCATCAATTCATCCATGGCGGTGTCCACAAGCTCACCGATGTTCTTCGGAGCATTTCCGTCAACCGCGGACAGGCCCTTGGCATTCACAGCCAGGTGGGACCAGCGAGCGGCATCTGGAACAAAGAATGCGCCATGTCCGGTGTACTCGTCCGGATCATCGATCAGCAGGGCGATCTGGGCCTCGGCCAGGCCGCTGTCCGTCAATTCGGCGCGGATCTGTTGACGCCGCTCTTCGAAGGCATCCGAGACGTATTTCAGGAAGACCAGACCAAGGATGACGTCCTTGTACTGCGAGGCATCCATGGATCCGCGAAGCTTATCCGCAGCTTTCCACAAGGTGTCTTTGAGTTCCTTCATAGTTGAAGGAAGCGCGGCTTGGGCCGCTGACTTTTTACGGGGTGGCATTGCTGCCTTCCTTTCGCTGGGTACTGCGATCAATCATGTCAATTTTTTGGTCAATAACCATATTGGTTAATGAGTTTTCAAGCGCGTTAATCGTTTCTATTCTTTTTTGCGCGATCTTTTGCTCATTTTTCAGAAACTCCAAAGCTCGAACCAGCAGGTCTTTTTTGTCTTCGGGACAGATCCGGATATGCGTTCTCGGCCATTGCTTCAGCTGCTGGCGGTTAAGCGCTTCGACTATGAGGTCAGGGATCAGCCCACTGGAATTGTCCGCGGTAATTCGCAATGCCTTTGCCGGGAATCGCACCACTCGTGAGCCTTCGCGATCTACGACCGCCCGGACTTCGCCGGTTGTGCTGAAGACAATGTCGCCGGGTTCGGTCAGTTGGCTGTTCCCATAGCCGTTGGCCAATGCGAAGTGGGAAATAGTTGCATCCGTTTTGGCACTGGGTAGCAAGCTTGCCTCCCAGATGCCGATGCCAGAACGTACTGAGTCGTCGACATCACCTGGAGCAAATCTGGTGCCCGGCAGATGCTTCAAAGCACCGGACTCAAGCAGCTCACCGATGGTTGGTTCATGTCCGCGCTTGAAGTCCAGTCGAGTTTCCAATGCAGAAAATTCGAAAGGAAAACCGGGGCGGGCTTCGTTGGTTTCCTGCACTACATCGGCAAGAGCCTCCAACTCGGTGACGGCTCGGGCGGACGTTGCGTAGTCGGTGTAGATCTCCCGCTCCATGCGTGGTGCGGGAATCAGTCCTCCGGATGCAGCGACCAACGTGGGAAGTGGCATCCAGCGTGAGTGGATTACGGCCACTGGTCTCTTGCTGGTCATATTCCGTAGACCAAACGCCACCTGCGCGCCAAAATCCGCATTGAGCAGCTGCGTCAAAGTCCGTAGGCTCAGATCCGAGACGAGCATGCGTGCCGGACTCTCTCCGGTGCTTGGCAGTTCCGGCCCAAGAATCCACAAGGCCATGCGCTGCCGTGGCCTCGCGGCCCTTACGCCAGATGGGAGGGAAGCGATCACGTGAACACGCCGACTGCGCAGGATCGTTGAGCGGATCGAGTCCAGCTCCTTGTCCTCCAGCGGTTCGCTGAGAATCGATGCTGGTCCAACGATCAGTCCTCTGTCCTGACGGTCGAGGCTGAGTGCAAGCTCATCGATTTGGGAAAGCAAGGCACTTGCCTGGGCATCCGGGACCTCGGAGGACGGCAGTTGGGCCAGATAGGTTGCCTGTCCGTCCGTATGGACTGAGTCCAAGATGACATTGTCCTTACCGGCGGCAACGGCTACCACTCGACGCATGGCCATTCGCGCCAGTGCCGACCGCGCGGCCGTGTTCGGTTGCTGCAAGCCAACGGTGAGCGATTCTGTTTCCGGGAGTCGAGCCAGTGTGCTGAGCAGCAGGTCGCTTCCGCCGCGGGTGGCCTCAACTATCGCGCCTTGACCGCGCAGGGCCAAGGCCACGTCCGCGAGGAACAAGAGCGCGTCTTCGCTGAGAGCCGTTTGGTGCAGCTCCTTCAAGCCCTCGGTGAACCGCGCCGAATAGATGGCTTCCAAAGCGTGAGCCGCCGTATATGCGGCGTCAGCGCACATGTCCGCCTTCTTTGCCAGATGCTGCAGGTTCCGTGATTCATGGATTTCCTTGAAAAGGAACTCATCATCCGGATCTTCTTCGTCGGCCAGGTCCACGAGGTCATCGACTGCGTAGGTGCCCAAAGGCTCTCCGACCAGGGTCCTCAAGGCCAACAGCGCGGTCAATGGCTCGATGTCCTGCGGATCAATCTGGATATTTATTCCAGCGTCGGTCCGGACATGTGGGTTGTTCCCTTTGCCAGTCTCTTCCAGCCACGACACCACGTCATGCGAGAAGAAATAGCGCTGTTCGCCGCGAACCACGGCAGGTTCTGGAAATGGTGTGGAGCCGGCGGCATGCCGCTTGATCCACATATTCACGACGGGACGCCTGACCTGAGCCAGGCTCGCAATATCGGACATGCTCATGAGGTCACAGTGTTGATTTTCCATGAACACCTCCTGGAATTGTGGCGCCGATTGTTCCTTTCTCCATCATGTCAGAGTTCCAAGCAATACTCTCATTTTCTTTGATAACCCCCATTATCAGTTTATTTAATGACTCAGAGTGAATGTTCTCCGTAGCGTGGACTCGTCAGCACAAGCTGGCATCCAGTTCGGCCGGGCCAAGTTTGGGGACGCGGTCCGGCCCAGCAGATCTCATCACTTTCCAGGAGGTAGCGACATGTCGGAGACAGCCGACCAACCGCCAACTGAAACCAGCGAATTGGAGCAAGCAACGCGCTTGCCGCGACGGTGGATGCTCCCGGCAGCAATTGGGGGAGTTGCCGGTTGCCTCATCGGTGCGCTGGCGGTTGCCGGCATGTCGAACCCTGGACTGTTTGCCGGCGGGCCCGATTTTGCCCAGGTTGCCGAAGAATGCGAAGTTTCCGCGGAAGGCTTTCTCGTGCTGGATGACGGCGAGGCGCTGCAGCTGGACAGCAAAGGCAGTGACGTCTGGGATTCCGGAACGGAGGACTTCGCGCAGATTGCCTGCGTGCTGGCCGGGCTGGAGGTCCCCGGATCGGTGATCAGCAAGATCGACAGCACCCGGGCGCTGGATGGCCGCCAAGACGACAGCTGGGACGGCGTGGCAATTTCCTGGTCCTACCACCCCGACTCCGGGGTGGACATTCTTCTAGAAAAGGAGCGGTAACCATGAATTCCACCGAGCAATCCTCCACAGCTGATTCTTCGCACGTCAACCGAAAGCGCCGCGGATGGTTCAAACCTTTGCTGGCGCTCGTGGTCCTGCTGGGAACGCTGGCCGTCGGTTTCCTTGTCGGAAACGACAGCATGGATCCGACCCAGAGTGAGGAATACGCCGCTCTGGGGGCCGAGAAGTCCGCCGTGGAAGGCGAACGAGATGCCTTCGAGGAGGCGCGCGACGAGGTGCGGCAAGAACTCGACGAGTACCGGGACGAAACCGAAACCCGGGAAGCCGAGCTGGCTGAGCGCAGCGACGAGCTGGATTCCAGATCCAAGGCGCTCGACGAGCGCAAGGAGGAGCTGGATGAATCCGATGCGGCACTGGCCGAACGCGAGAAAGCCGTCGGCAAGGCCGAGGACGAGAAAGAAGCCAATACCGTCAGCAACGGCGTGTGGACCATTGGCGTGGATATCAAGGCCGGAACCTACAGGTCTGACGCGCCAGTCTCCAGCGACTGCTATTGGGCAGTGCTCAAAACGGGAACCAATGGGGACATCATCGACAATGACATCCCGGGCGGCGGACGTCCTTCGGTCACCGTGGGCAAGGGCCAAGACCTCGAGCTGAGCCGTTGCGGTACCTGGACCAAGCAATAACTGATCATCACTACCTATGACGCAGCTTCTGGCTGTGAGATTGAGGAATATCATGTCCAACCATATTCAGCAGGCTTATGACGCTCCGGGTTATCCCGGTGACCAGGCGCCAGCAAAATCATTTGTCGCCACCTGGCTCTTGTCCTTGTTCTTCGGGTTTCTCGGGGTAGACCGTTTCTATCTCGGCAAGATCGGTACCGGTGTGCTGAAGCTCTTGACCTTCGGTGGTCTGGGAGTGTGGGTGCTGATCGACTGGATCATCATCCTGACCGGCTCGATGCGCGACAAGTCCGGCAGGTTGCTAGAGGGCTACGCTAAGCACCGGCTCGTCGCGTGGATTGTCACCGCCGCATTGCTGGTCGTGGGGATGGTGTCAGGCGGTAGCAGTGCCGCAATGCTTGCCAAGACGGCCGCAGACGTGCCGGCGGTGTCGCAGCAGGCAGATCCCAGCTCCGCGGCAGCAGCCCCGGCTGAAGCCGAAGAGGAAGTTGTCGAAGACCCGGTCGGCGAAGCCGTCGAAGAGGCTGCAACCTGGCAAGAAGTGGTCACGTTGAAGGGCGGAACCGATAAGTCAAGCTCCACCTTCGACCTAACTGACGCGGAAGCCCGCATGACGTACTCGTTCGCCGGCGGCGAGGATTTCGCCATCGGTGCCATCTACGTCTTGGAAGAAGGGATCGTGCTGCTCGAAGACGGCGGCATTCCCGAGGTCATGCTCGACGGTCCTGCCGAGGACGAGACTGCACTCCATAAGAGCGCGGGCACATACTACTTGGACGTCAACGCGGCGAACTTCAGCGGGTGGACCGTTACCATCGAAGAGCTGCGGTAGGGGCGGGGGACAATGAAATATCTGCTGTCCAAAAAGGCGGAAGTTCTCGTATCTGCCATGTTCCTCACCGGTTGCCTGGCCATTGCCGCCTCCAACATTCTGGACAACGTTGACGAAGCCACACGCGGGGCGGAGCCCAACTACCTGATCACCGGAGTCTGGGTACTGGTTGCATTAGTGCAGATAGTGCTCTTCATCATGCACTTGAGTGCCTTGCGCACCTACAAGCGGTACGTTGCACAAACCGGAAATACGCAGGAAGCCAAAGCGGGACCGGAGAACCTGGAATAGTCACCTCCAAGATTCTCGCAGGGAAGGCCGGGCCAGAAAGCAAAAACCGGGCTTGTTTGACCTTGGAATCCAAGGTCAAACAAGCCCGGCTTTGTGCTGCCTGTTAGATTAGTCGGCGTCGACGATCGAAGCGATCACGGCACCGGAGGACAATGATTCACCGGGGCTGACTTCCAAGCCCTCGATCTTGCCAGCGCGGTGCGCGGTGATTGGCTGCTCCATCTTCATCGCTTCGAGCACCACGATCAAGTCGCCTTCGGCTACGGTGTCACCGCTTTCAACGGCTACCTTCACGATGGTTCCCTGCATGGGCGAGCGCAGCTCGGCACTGTTTCCAGCGGCGGCCCCGGCCTTGCGGCCCGGCTTGCGCTTCTTCTTGGCAGCCTTGTCATTCGCGGCGGCAGATGCCGCGCCCAGCGAGGAGGGCAAGGTGACTTCCAAGCGCTTGCCGGCAACCTCAACGGTGACCGAGGTGCGTTCTGCAGCTTCTTCCGCCTCGACCTGTGGCATCGGGTGCGGCTCGATGACGGTGGCGAATTCGGTTTCGATCCACCGGGTATGCACCGTAAAAGGCCCGGATTCGGGCACGAAGGCCGCATCGCTCATCACCGCGCGGTGGAATGGCAGCACCGTGGCCATGCCTTCGAGCTGGAATTCTTCCAGCGCGCGGCGGGCGCGGGCCGCGGCGATCTCACGGGTGGAACCGGTGACGATCAGCTTCGAGATCATCGAGTCAAAGTTGCCCGAGACGCTCTCGCCAGCTTCGACGCCGGAATCCACGCGCACGCCGGGGCCGGTAGGCAGAGTCATCTTGGTGATGGTGCCAGGGGTGGGGACGAATCCGCGTCCGGCGTCTTCGCCGTTGATGCGGAACTCGAAGGAGTGGCCGCGGACCTCGGGGTCCGTGTAGCCGAGCTCTTCTCCACGGGCGATGCGGAACTGCTCGCGGACCAGATCCAGCCCGGTGACCTCTTCGGAGACGGTGTGCTCCACCTGCAGGCGGGTGTTGACCTCGAGGAAGGAAATGACGCCATCCTGTCCCACGAGGAATTCGCAGGTGCCGGCACCGGTGTACTTCGCCTCGCGCAGGATCGCCTTGGAGGATTCGTAGAGCCGGGTGATCTGCGCTTCGCTCAGGAACGGCGCCGGGGCCTCCTCGACAAGCTTCTGATTGCGGCGCTGCAAGGAGCAGTCGCGAGTGGAGACCACCACGACGTTGCCCTGGATGTCGGCCAGGCACTGGGTTTCCACGTGGCGCGGGGCATCCAGGAAGCGCTCGACGAAGCATTCGCCGCGGCCGAAGGCCGCGATGGCTTCACGCACGGCGGACTCGTAGAGCTCGCCGATGTCTTCGCGGTTGCGCACCACCTTGATGCCGCGTCCGCCGCCGCCGTAGGCGGCCTTGATGGCCAGCGGCAAGCCGAACTCGTCGGCGAATGCGTAGACCTCTTCGGCCGAAGCGACCGGATCCTTGGTTCCCGGAACCAGGGGAGCGCCCACCTTCTCGGCGATATGGCGCGCCTTGACCTTGTCGCCCAGCTGGTCGATGGAATCCGGGCTGGGGCCAATCCAGGTCAGGCCCGCGTCGATGACGGCCTGGGCGAAATCGGCGTTCTCGGCCAGGAAGCCGTAGCCGGGGTGGATCGCGTCGGCGCCGGAACGCTGTGCGATATCCAGAATCTTCTCGATACGAAGGTATGATTCGGCGGCGGTGGTGCCGCCCAGTGCGTAGGCTTCATCTGCCAGACGCACGTGCAGCGCATCGCGGTCCGAGTCGGAATAGATCGCAACCGATTCGATTCCTTCATCGCGTGCTGCACGGATAATTCGCACTGCAATCTCGCCGCGGTTGGCGATTAGCACCTTCGTCAATGGATTCATGGGTGAACCTTGTCTATAAAAAATTAGGGTTTCTCACCTAGGAGCCTATCGGCTTTGTGGGAAGTATATGTACTTATCCGGAAAATCTGGGGTGTTAGGCCGATATTTTTGGAGGGTTCCTACAAAATGTGCTGCCATTTGGGCCAAAGACAAAACTCCTGATGTCCTGAGGCCTAACAGGCACCGTATTCCACACTTCGTTTCACCCTCTTTCGCGGGGCAAACCGGTGAACCGGCGGCCAACGGATTCGAGGGGATTGTTAAACACCGCGTCCCTGTCCGAGAATAAATCTTGGACAGGGACGCGGCAGGAGATGGCTACTTCCAGAGGCTCACAATCGGGATTCCGGCTTCCGCCAGCAGCTCGCGCAGCACGAAGATATCCAGACCCACCACGTTTTGGAAGTTCCCTTCGATGGACTCGATGAAGGCCGAGGCCAAGCCATCGATGGTGAATGCGCCGGCACAGGGCAGCGGTTCACCGCTGGCCACGTAGGCTTCGATTTCCTCGTCGCTGACCTCGGCGAAGTGCACGGTGGTCGAGGAGACACGTCCCCTCGCGCCTTGCGGGGCGTCGGTGTCTACCAGCCAATGCCCGGAATGCAGGATGCCGGTGGCGCCACTGAGCTGCTGCCAGCGTTCGCGGGCCACCTCGGCGGTATAGGGCTTGCCGTAGGCCACGCCATCGAGCTCGAAGACGGAGTCGCACCCCAGCACCACTGTGCCCTCGGGGTGCTCACCTGCGGCGACGTTCTCGGCCTTGGCCCGGGCCAGGAGCAGCGCGGTTGCTTCCGGGCTTTGCGCTCCGCCGGCGCTCACGGCGGCTGCCAACACGGCATCCTCGTCAACACGCGAGATCTGGGTTCCGAAGGCCAGCCCGGCATCGGCCAACAACTTTTGCCGCCCCGCGGAGGCGGAGGCCAGCAGCAGCCGGGCGCTCTTTTTGCTAGCGGTCATACGGTTACCTCTTCCTTGGCCGAAGCTTCGCCGAGCGGCCGCTCGGCCTTGCGGTCCAGCATCTCATTGAGCTTTGCGCCCTCGACATCCACGTCTGGAAGGATCTTATCCAGCCATTTCGGCAGGTACCAAGCCTTGTCGCCCAACAGGTGCATAATCGCTGGAATCAGCGTCATGCGTACCACGAAGGCATCAAAGAGCACCCCGGTAGCCAAGGCGAAGCCCAACGGCCGAATCATTGACAGGTGGGAGAAGATGAAGCCGGCAAATACCGCGATCATGATCAGCGCGGCCGCGGTCACCACCGGGGCGGCCATGGAGAAGCCCGAGCGCACCGCGTCCCTGGCCGACAATCCGTGGGCGTAGTGCTCACGCATCGCCGAGACCAGGAACACCTGATAGTCCATGGCCAAACCGAAGAGGATGCCGGTGAGCAGGATCGGCAGGAAGCTCAGCAGCGGGCCGGGGACATTGACGTCGAAGACCGAACCCATCCAGCCGAACTGGTACACCATCACGCTGGCCCCGAAAGCCGCAGCCAGCGAAAGCAGGAAGCCACCGGTTGCCAAGAGCGGAACCACTACCGATCGGAAGACCAGCAAGAGCAGGATCAGCGAGAGCCCCACCACGATGGCCAGGTACGGAGGCAAGGCGGAGGTCACCTTCTCCGAGACATCGATCTGCGCTGCGACCTGGCCGGTCACCGCGATCTTGGCGCCCGTGGCGTCGTTGATCCTCTGGGCGTCGCCGCGCAGCTCGTGCACCAGCGCTTCGGTGGCGGCGGAGGCGGGGCCATCTGCCGGGATCACCTGGATCGCGGACAGCGACCTGTCTTCGGTCATGGTCACCGGGATGGCGGCGACCACGCCGTCGTATTCACGGAGCATGTCTGCGATATCCAATGACTTGGATTCGGCCTGCCGCTCGGATAGGTCTGCGGGAAGGTCCGCGAGGACCAGCAGCGGGCCGTTGTAGCCGGCGCCGAACTTGTCGCTGGTCTGCTGATAGGCCTGGAAGGCCTGTGAGTCGGCGGCTTCGGCGCTGCCATCGGGCAAGGCGGTACGCATCTGCGATACCGGGATCGAAATGGCGCCGAGCACCACGACCACCAGCAGCGACACGGGAATCGCGATCTTGGTGACCAGGCGGACCCAGCGCGCCGAGACAGGTTCCTTGGCCACCGGCTTGTCCGCCTTTTTCCGGGCACGCTTGGACACCAGCTTGGAGCCGGCCATGGCCAGCAGCGCGGGGAGCAGCGTGATGTTCAGCAGCACCGAGCAGAGCACGGTAAAGGCCGCGGAGAGTCCGAGCACCGTCAGGAACGGCAGACCCGGAACTGCGAGGGCGGACAGCGCGATGATGACCGTCAGCCCGGCGAAGACTACGGCATTGCCGCTGGTACCCACCGCGCGGGCGATCGATTCACCGACCTCCATGCCGGAGAGCAACTGCGTGCGGTGGCGGTGAATGATGAACAGCGCGTAGTCGATTCCCACCGCGAGTCCCAGCATCAAAGCCAGCGCGGGGGTAATCGAGGCCATGGTGAACATCGAGGAGAAGGCAAGCGTGGTGCCCACCCCGGCGCCAACACCCAGCAGGGCGAGCAAGAGCGGCAAGCCGGCGGCGATCAGGGTGCCGAGCATGACCAGCAGGACTACGGCGGCGATCACCACGCCGATGATTTCGGCGGTGCCGAAGACCTCCGAAATGTCCTGCAGGATTTCCTTGGAGAAGAGCACCTCGACACCGGTGGACTGCGGCCCGCTGGCGATTGCGGTGATGGCTTCACGATCCGACGCGGTCAATGCGTCGGTCGCGATGCGGAAACTGACTTGGGAGACGGCGGTGGAGCCATCTTCGGAGACGAAACGCATGTCCCCGCTGGCGCCTACCTGGCGGGAGGCGAACTCAAGTTCGGCCCGTCCGCTCTCGAGGTCTTTTTCTCCCTTGGCGATGTCTTTTTCGCCCTCTTCGAGCTCTTTGGTCTTTTCCTTGATCGTCGTTTCGGACTCGCGCAGCTGTTTCTCTGCGTCCGCCAGCTGCGCTTTGCCGGCTACGAAGGCAGCCTTTTGCTTGTCGAATTCTGCCTGTCCGGCGTTGAGCTCGGCGCGGCCGGATTCAACTTCGGCACGCGCCTGCGCCAGCTTTGACTTGTTCGCATCGATTTCTTGCTTGCCCGAGGCAAGCTGTGCCTTGGCCTGGTCAAGCTGCTTTTTGGCGGAGGCCAGTTCGCCGCGGCTAGCCTCGAGCTCCTGGCGGCCTTCGGCGGCCTGGGTGGCCCCGGCATCCAATTCCTTGCGCGCGGCATCCAGCTGCTTCAGGCCCGCCTCGGCCTGGTCGATCTGCTTCAGCGCGGCGCTGGCCTGAGCCTTGCCCTCGGTGGCCTGCAGCTTGGCGGCGTTCAGTTCGGCGAGGCCGCCCTGCAGTGCCGTCAGCTTTTCGGTGTACTCGCGAATCAGGGCTTCGTCACCCTCGGCTTCGGCCTGTTTGAGCGCCTGTTCGACTCCGGGGATCTGGGATTCCAGTTCCGAGATTTGCGGTTCAATGGTCTTCAGGCCCTCTTCGGCCTTCGCCAGGCCCTCGGTGGCCTGCTCTTTGCCGGCAACTAGTTCCTTGTCAAACTGGCTGCGGGACTTGCCGTCCAGAAGCTTGTCCAGCCCCGCCCGGTATTCTTCCTCGCCTGCGTTCAGCTGCGCCTCTGCCTGATCGAGCTGCTTTTCTCCGGCCTCGAACTGGCTCCGCCCGGACTGGTACTTTTCGAATCCCGCATTGTATTCGGCGAGGCCCGCCTTGTATTTCTTTTCGCCGTCGTTCAGCTGCGCCTGCCCGCTGTTCAGCTGGGTTTCACCGGCGCGTAGCTCATTCCAACCGGCGGCCAGCTTCTTTTCGGCCGCGGCGATCTGCGGCTCGGCGTCCTCGATTTCCTTGGTGCCATCGAAAAGTTCGGACCAGCCCTCGGTGATCTTCTTTTGGCCGTCCGCGAGCTGTACCTTGCCGTTAGCTACCTGTTCCTTGGCATCGTCGAGTTCTTTCTGCCCGTCCACCAGTTCTTGTTGGGCGTTGTCCAGCTCGGGCTTGGCGTCATCAAGCTGTTTCTGCAGTTCGAAGGGGCTCATGGCCTCGACGACCTGCGGATGCAAGGCCAGCTGATCCAGGGAGTCCTGGATCGCCGATTTCTGGTCCGCGTTCAACTCGCGGTTTGAACCTTCACGGAAGACGATGGTGCCCTGTCCGCCGGCAAGATCGGGGAGTTCTTCCTTCATCCGGTCCATGGTGCGCTGGGTTTCGGTGCCCGGCAGGGTGAAGGTGTTCGACAGCTGCCCCATGAACAGGCTGGCACAGACGCCGATGGCGATAAACGCCGCAATCCACATGGAGAGCATGCGGAAACGGTGCCTGTGGGCCCACGAGGCGAGGCGGTAAAGGAACGTAGCCATGGCTTAGTCTTCCTTGAGCGAGTTTGGTGCGGTCAATGGCAGCGAGTTGAAACCCGCATCGAGTGTTTCCATGGCCCGGGTGATGAGCCGATGGAAGGAAGAGATGAGTTCGTCGGAAACGTGCAGCCCGGTCGCATCCGGCTCGGGCAGCTGGTCGATCCACGTATCGAAGGCCGCTTGCCCGGCCCCGAGGATGGCATGCGTGAACACGCGGATGGAGTAGGCATCGGTATGCGGGTACCGGGCGGCTATTTTGGCGATGACGTCGCCGGTGGCGCTTTGCCAGGCAATGAAATTCGGCGGGTAGCAGGTTCCGTTTTCCTGCCGGCGCAGATAGGCGCCGAATTGCGCGACCTGCCCCAAAAGCTCGGTGGCCCGCTCGGATTCCAAGGCGCGGACCACTGCTTGCATCAGTGGCAGCTGGTCGGTCAGGGGAGTTAATGTCTCGACCATGTGTTCGAGCACCGCGTGCAGGGGGTAGGACAAGATTGCATCTACGGAGGGGAAATAATTGAACAGGGTGCGCCGGGAAATGCCGGCAATTTCGGCGATTTGGGTGGCGGTGATCGCCGTGCCGTGCCCCTCGCGCAGCAGTCGAAGGGCGGCGTCGACGATCGCCTGATGCGTCGCCTGCCTATTGAGTTCGCGGCGCGTGCCGGTGCCATTGGAAGTCACGTAATTACACTACGTGCAAACTTGCACGCTGTGCAAAGTGGGGAGTTGTGTTCTGCCCCACGAAAAAGCGGTCGGCATCCTCCTGATGGGAGGATGCCGACCGCTGGGTGCTGCTCAGGCCGCTCGGACCTGAGGGGAACTAGGCATTTGCCGACGTTGCCGCCGACTGATCCTGGGTGGCCGCGATGCTGTCGTCGGCGAATGGATTGCCATTGCGTGGGGCGTTGTACAGCTCCGCATCCAAGATGCCTTCGCGCTTGGCGACAATCGTTGGGACCAAGGCCTGGCCGGCCACGTTGACCGCGGTGCGGCCCATGTCAACAATCGGATCAACCGCGAGCAGCAGGCCAACGCCGGCCAGCGGAAGTCCAAGGGTGGAGAGGGTCAATGTCAGCATCACTACCGCTCCGGTCGTGCCGGCAGTAGCAGCCGAGCCCAGAACCGAAACCAGGGCAATTAGCAGGTAGTCGGTCACGCCGAGGTCAATTCCGAAGAACTGCGCCACGAAGGTGGCGGCAATCGCCGGATAGATGGCTGCGCAACCATCCATCTTGGTGGTTGCACCCAAGGGGACGGCGAAGGATGCGTAGCCCGAGGGCACGCCGAGGTTGCGTTCGGTCACGCGCTGAGTCAGCGGCAGCGTGCCGATGGAGGAGCGGGAGACGAAACCGAGCTGCACCGCGGGCCACACCCCGGAGAAGTACTGCTTGATGGAAAGGCCGTGGGAGCGAACCAGGATGGGGTAGAGGGCGAAGAGCACCAGGGCCAGACCGATGTAGATGGCGAGGGTGAACTTGCCCAGCGCCCCAATGGTGTCCCAGCCGTAGCTTGCGACGGCGTTGCCGATCAGGCCAACGGTGCCGAGCGGGGCGATGCGGATAATCCACCACAGCACCTTTTGGATGATCGCGAGGATCGAAGCGGAGAAGGCCAGGAATGGTTCGGCCGCCTTGCCGACCTTCAGCGCGGCAATGCCCACGGCGATGGCGATCACCAGGATCTGCAGCACATTGAAGCTGATCGAGGTGGTGGCCGCATCCTCGGCGAGCTTGGTGCTTGCGCCCAGGCCCAGGAAGTTCGAAGGGATCAGCCCGGTCAGGAATCCGAGCCAGTCGCCGGTCTTGCCGTCGTACTCGGCCGGTGCGCTTTGGCCGGTATTGGCGCCGGGCTGCATCAGTACGCCCAGTCCCATGCCGATGGTCACGGAGATTAGCGCGGTGATGCCGAACCACAGCAGGGTCTGCCAGGCCAGGCGTGCAGCGTTTGTCACCTGTGCCAGATTGGCAATGGAAGCAACCACTGCGAAGAAAATCAGCGGGATGACGGCCGTGCGCAGCAGGGCAACGTAGCTGGAGCCGATGATCTGCAGGGCTTCACCGAGCGCGTTGGGTTCCTCGGAAGTGCTGCCGGTGTACTTGGCGACCAGGCCGAGGATCAGACCGACGATCAACGCAGCGATAATCTGCGGACCGAAACTGGTCATCCAACGAGGCAGTCGGGATGAAGGTGCGGTGTTAGACATGACTAAAACGGTATGCCGGAAAACGCCAACCATCGCAGTTAAAGTTACGCAACATTACGATTCTGGATTATTCCGTTATTGACAACTCAATTACTGTGCGACCGGTCACCGATCTGGGCTGAAATCCAGAGGTGTTTTGCGGATTGCGACGAGTGCCCCGGCATTCGGAGGTGCCCTGCGCGGCGTACCGGAGGCCTCGCCCAGGAGTTTCCAGATGGATTTTCGTAGGTAATTATGCTTCCAAGGATTTGGTTATTGCCGGTGAAATACAAGATGGCAGTACGAACGGTCGGCGCCAGGCGAAAACGCGCAACGAACGGTCTCAGCAGTTCTTGGGCTCCGGGCTGCACGCAATGGAATGGCACCGCGTACTGGCGAACTGCACCGCCTGCGCAGGGGTCGGTCCGCCGGCTGTTGACGATGGCCAGTTGGCTTTGAAAGTCGGTAGATTGGATGCCGCTAGGGGATTCGCCTTAGGCGTGCGACGACGAACATCGGAGAAATCATGCGGGTATATATCACTAGCGTCATGGTTGATGACCAGGCGAAGGCCGAAAAGTTCTACACCGAAATTTCTACACCGAAATTCTCGGATTTGTGAAGAAGCACGATGTGCCGGTGGGTGAATTCAAATGGCTGACACTTGTCTCGCCAGAAGATGAGGCAGGCGTCGAGGTCCTGCTGGAACCTGCCGAGCATCCGGCGGCGCGACCATTCCAGGCGGCTCTTTTCGCCGATGGCATTCCGCTGACCTCATTCGCGGTTGACGATGTCCGGTCCGAATATGAGCGTTTGCGCGCCCTGGGCGTGCGGTTCACCCAGGAACCCACAGAGATGGGCCCGGTGACCACTGCCGTATTGGATGACACCTGCGGAAATCTGATCCAGCTGTCCAACTACCGCGGTTAATGACGCGGCAGGAGCCGTTGGCTGCCGGGAATCCCCGGCAGCCATCGGCTTGGCTAGCTGCCTAGCTCAGCAGGGCGCGGTTGAGCGTATCAAGTCCCACCGAGCCGAGTTTCAGCGCCTTGGTGTGGAAGTCCTTGAGCTCGAATTGCCCGCCATCGCGGGCGGCAACCTCGTCGCGGGCCTGCTCCCAGAGCCGCTGGCCGATTTTGTAGCTGGGGGCCTGGCCCGGCCAACCGAGGTAGCGGTTGTATTCGAAGTCCAACTGGCCCTCGGTGAGATCCAGATTCTTCTGCAAGAACTCATACCCGTTATCGGCGTCCCAGGTTCCGGTGCCCCACTGGGGAGGAACCGCCAGGGCCAGATGCACGCCAATGTCGAAGACCACGCGGGCCGCACGAATGCGTTGGGCATCAAGCATGCCCAGATAGTCGCCCGGATCATCGAGGTAACCCAGCTTGTGCATCAGCCGCTCGGAATACAGCGCCCACCCCTCGCCGTGGCCGGAAACCCAGCAGAGCAGCCGGCGCCAGCTATTGAGCGTGTTCGCCTGCATTTGCGCGGTACCTATCTGCAGGTGATGGCCCGGTACCCCTTCGTGGTACACGGTGGTCAGCTCCGACCAGGTGGAGAACTGGTCTTCGCCCGGCGGCACCGACCACCACATGCGTCCGGGACGGGTGAAATCTTCCGAGGGCCCGGTGTAGTAGATTCCCCCGTCTTCTGTCGGGGCGATCAGGCACTCGATTCGATCCATCGGGGCTGGAATATCGAAGTGCCTGTCGCGCAGCTCGGCAATCGCCTTGTCGGCTTTGTCCTGCATCCAGCTCTTCAGGGCCTCGGTGCCGTCCAGTTTGCGCGCCGCATCAGCGTTGAGGATCGCCTTGGCTTCCTCGATGGAGGCGCCGGGCTTGATCAGTTCGGCCACGCGCTGCTGCTCCGCGATGATCGCATCTAGCTCGCCGACTCCCCAGGCGTAGGTCTCGTCCAAATCAACCGATGCACCCAGAAAGCGGCGGGACATCAACGCGTAGTATTCACGGCCTGCCGCATCCGCCTCGGGGGCCTGCGCCAGCAGTTCTTCCCGAAGCATTTGCGCAAGCTTCAGGTAGGCGTTCTTCGCCAGGGACGCTCCGGCGTGCAGCGACTCGGCGAGCTCGGGGTCTTGCTCGGCACCGGAGGTGGCTAGCCGATCGAAGAACCCACCGTCTTTTGCATAATCCCGGCACTGGCCGGCGACGATCTTCACCTGACGCTTAGCCGACACCAACCCCTTGGAGGCCGAATCGCGCAATGAGGCGATGTAGCCGTCGATTGCCTGCGGGACGTTGGCAAGCCGGGCGGCCACAAATGCGAAGTCCGCTGCGCTCTGCTGCGGCATGAGGTCGAAGACCGAGCGGATTTCCTGCGCCGCGCAGGCGATATTGTTCAGCTCGGTGCGTCCGGTCAGCTGGATTTCCAGATCCAGGCCGAGCCGCTCCTGCATCGCATCGAGGGTGACCGAGTCGATGTCATCTTGTGGCTTCGCCGCCTCAAGTTCCGCGAGAGTCTCCCGCAATAGCTCGATCTGCTGATCGGTGCCCCTGGGGGAGTAGTCGGAATAGGCCGACTCATAACCGGGGAGCCCGAATGAAACGCCGTACTCCGGAACTAATTCGAGAGTCTTGGCAAAGAAATTTTCCGCAATGGCGTCGATGCCCGTCGGCACGCGCTGCGTAGCAGTGGATGTCATGGAGCTAACACTAATAGATATGAAAGATTTGTTGAAGAGTATTGGGTAATTGCCGGCACACTTGTTTGGAATGCGATAAACCCCGGAGCCCTGTCTTTCGACAGAACGCCGGGGTGCAATACCAGCTGCCTCTAGCGTCGGCCTAAGCTCCAGCCGAGGCGGGGAGTCAGCGCGCGGCGCTTGCGAATGCGTGCCACGCGCTGTGGTTCGGCTGGGGTTTCGCTTGCTGCCGGTGCGGCGGTGCCCATCGCCGCGAGCAGTGCGGTGACTGCCGCGAGTTCCTCGGCGCTGGGCTTGCCCTTGGTCACGGTGATGAGGGCGGCCGCATTGGCGGTGCTTTGCTCGGGCACAGGCTACTCCTTGAGAAAATTAGTTGCTGGTCAATGAGTCCGCCGCTTACAGCGGGATATTGCCGTGCTTCTTCGGGGGCAGGGTCACATGCTTTTCACGCAGCGCGCGCAGCCCGCGCACTAGCTGCAGGCGGGTCTCGCTAGGGGCGATCACCGCGTCGATGTAGCCAAGCTCGGCGGCCTGGTACGGGTTGAGCAGTTCCGCTTCGTAGTCTTCGATGATTTGCTTGCGGCGCGCCTCGACGTCGCCGCCTTCGGCTTCTACCGCGGCCAGATCGCGGCGGTAGAGAATATTCACCGCGCCCTGTGCTCCCATCACGCCAATCTGCGCCGTCGGCCATGCCAGGTTGAGGTCTGCGCCAAGCTTCTTGGAGCCCATCACGATGTACGCTCCGCCGTAGGCCTTGCGGGTGATGACGGTCAGCTTCGGCACGGTGGCCTCGGCGTAGGCATAGAGCAGCTTCGCGCCGCGGCGGATGATGCCCTGGAATTCCTGGTCCTTGCCGGGCAGGAAGCCCGGGACGTCCACAAAGGTCAGGATCGGGATATTAAAGGCATCGCAATTGCGCACGAAGCGGGCTGCCTTCTCCGAGGCGGCGATATCCAAGGTGCCGGCAAACTGCATCGGCTGGTTGGCGACCACGCCTACGGTGCGCCCCTCGACGCGGGCGTAGCCGATCATGACGTTCGGCGCGTAGAGCGCCTGCATCTCGAAGAAGTGAGCGTCGTCGACAACCGACTCGATCACCTTGCGCATGTCATATGGCTGGTTCGCGGAATCAGGAATCAACGTGTCCAGGGACAGGTCATCGTCGTTGAGTTCCAGGTCCTCGTCGAATTCGGCGATAATCCCGTCGGCGAGATTCGAGGAAGGCAGGAAGTCCAGCAGTTCCTTGCAGAACTCCACGGCGTCTTCCTCGTCGGTGGCCAGATAGGTGGAGGTGCCGGTGTTCGCGTTGTGCTGGCGTGCGCCGCCCAGGGACTCCATGTCGATCTCTTCGCCGGTGACGGTCTTGATGACGTCGGGGCCGGTGATGAACATGTGGCTGGTCTTGTCGACCATGATCACGTAGTCGGTCAGCGCGGGGGAGTACGCCGCGCCGCCGGCGCTCGGGCCCATGATCAGTGAAATCTGCGGGACGACGCCGGAGGCGTGGACGTTGTTGCGGAAGATGTCCGCGAACATGGCCAGCGAGGCGACGCCTTCTTGGATGCGTGCTCCGCCGCCGTCGAGGATGCCGACGACCGGGCAGCCATTGCGCAGCGCAAATTCCTGGACCTTGACGATTTTCTCGCCATTGACCTTGGAGAGGGAACCGCCGTAGACGGTGAAGTCCTGCGAGTATACGGCGACAAGGCGGCCATCCACGGTGCCGTAACCGGAAACGAGTCCATCGCCCAGGGGCTTCTTCTTTTCCATGCCGAAGGCGGTGGAGCGGTGCACTGCAAGGGCATCAAATTCGATGAAGGAGTCTTCGTCCATCAGCATCTCGATGCGTTCGCGTGCGGTGTGCTTGCCGCGGGCGTGCTGCTTTTCGATGGCGGCTTCACCCGAAGGCGCCTGTGCCAGATTCTGGCGGCGGCGGAATTCGGCAAGCTTGCCGGCGGTGGTGGACAGATCGATTGATTCTTCCGTCTCGGTACGGCCCTGCGTCATGCCTTCGACTCCCTCGGGTTATGTCTTATGTGTAGGAATGGCACAAGAAAAATGCCAACTAAGTCAGTCTAACCGGGAAAATTTCGGTTTTTGTTGTAGGAAACTTACAAATTGGCCCCGGGGAGAACGTGAAGCACGCCAGAATAAGTTACTCACGAGTAGCTTAGTGCGGCGACATCGCGTAATCTAGGTCACATGACTAATGAATTGCGAGCCGACATCGCCCCTGACATTTCACAACTTAGCGGCCGAACCATCGTGATGAGCGGTGGAAGCCGCGGCATCGGATTGGCCATCGCCGAAGCTGCGGCAAAAGCCGGAGCAAATATTGTCTTGCTGTCAAAGACAGACACGCCACACCCCACTCTGGAAGGCACCATTCATTCTGCGGTAGCGAAGATCAACGCCGCCGGAGGCCAGGGGCTGGCGGTAGTCGGAGACGTGCGCGAAGATGCTGACGTCCGGCGCGTGGTCGACGCGGCGGTCGAAAAATTCGGCGGCATCGACATCGTCATCAACAACGCCTCCGCCATCAACCTGGCCAAAACGGATGACCTGGACATGAAGCGCTACGACCTGATGCAGGACATCAACGTGCGCGGCACCTTCCTGCTGTCCAAAACCGCGCTTCCCTACCTGCGCCAATCGACGCACGCGCATATTCTCACCTTGTCGCCGCCGCTGAACCTCGACCCGCACTGGGCGGGCCTGCACCTGGGCTACACGATGGCCAAATATGGCATGTCATTGACCACCCTCGGGCTGGCCGAAGAGCTCAAGGGCGATGGCGTCGGGGTGAACTCCCTGTGGCCGGCAACCCTCATCGATACCGCAGCCATCCGGAGCTTGCCAGGGGGAATGAAAATGATTCAGGCAGCACGCACCACGGACATCGTTGCGGACGCGGCGATGTGCATCTTGGCCAGCACGCCGTCTTCGGTGAGCGGGAATTTCTTCACCGACACCCAGGTGCTGGAGCTTTCCGGGGTAACCGACCTGGAAAAGTACTCGGTGAATCCCCAGGCCCAACTCATCGAGGACATTTTCCTTTAGAACTGAAGTTCGGTGCCGTGCGTGTCATAGAGTTGAAGGATGAATCCTGAAACATCCTCGGCGCGTGCGGCTCTGGACCCGTTGCCGCTTCATGAATTGGCCGCGCAACTGCGGCTGGGATTTATCAAGGTGCTCGCTACCTCGGGTTCCACCAACACCGAGCTTGCCCAGCTGGCAAGCTCCGGCGCCGCCGGGCACCTGAGCGTCCTATTCAGCGAGCATCAGCAGCAGGGCAAGGGGCGGTTGGGCCGCGAATGGGTAACGCCGGCCGGGTCGGCCATCACGGTCAGCGTCCTCGCTTCGCCGGGCACTGCCATGGAGCCAGAGTCCTTGTCCTGGTACACCATGCTGGCGGCACTGGCCTGGTCGCAGGCCGTAGAGGAACTAGCGCCGGTGAAGCCGCGCATCAAATGGCCCAATGATCTGCTTGCCGGAGACCGGAAAATCTGTGGAATTCTTGCCCAGCTGGTGCAGACGCCGCAAGGATTCGCTGTAGTCGTTGGAACCGGGATCAATGTAGATCAAGAAGCCTCGGAGCTTCCCGTCGCCACGGCAACCTCGCTGCGACTAGCCAGCGGCACCCGGGTCGACCGCGGTGAGCTCCTAGCCGAATATCTGCGTCGCTTCACCGCATTGGATGCCGCTTTTCGTGCGGTGGGCGGGCAGAGCACCGCGTCGCTCGGAGAATATTCCGGCCACTCCTTGCGCGACCTCGTCGCGGCTCGTCTGGCCACCCTGGAGCAGGACGTCCGCGTCGAATTCCCCGATGGATCGCAGCTGCTCGGACGTGCGGTGCAGTTGGCCGAGGACGGAGCGCTAGTGGTGGAAAACGCTTCGGGGCAGAGCCAACGAATCTTGGCAGGCGACGTGCACCACGTGCGGCGCGCCGACGGCAAATACGCGTAACAGGCGAAGCACAGAATACGCGGACTAGTATTAGTGGAGAAGACTGTACAGAAGAACCTACGGTAGGAGGGGCGAGGAACTAGACGATGAAGGTGCCGTTACATGACAGGGAGCGCGTGGTCATCAAGACCCGAGAACATTCCCGAGTGTTACGCCAACCTTTTGCCGTCTTTTTATTCCTCACCGCCGGGTGCGCGTTCTTGCTGGGCTACCTTTCACGCCATGACCTCTCGGACTGGCTCGCGAGCGAATCCGATCTATGGATGGTTCTCAGCCTGGTGCTCTGGTTCATTCTGGTGCTGATTTGGTGCGTGACACCGTGGGTGCGTTGGCTTCGCAGCTGCATCATCTTGACCACCGAGAGAATCTTGTTCCGGACCTCTTTTGGGCGCGCGGACCTTGAATCTGTCGGACTTTATTCCGTGCGCGACGTAATTGCGCACACCAAACAACAAGCTGCGATCACGAAACCAGGGGCCTTGGACGTTGTCTTAAGCCATGGACATGTGCGTATTATGCATGTGCCCGCAGTATCTTATTTCCGCACGTTGGCTATCGAAATGATGAGCAACTTGCATAATCAGCAGTCATCGAACTCCCAGGTAGATGCATCGAACAGTGAGGGCATTGGACAATGAGCACCGACAACTCCAATCCATCACGCCCAGATACCCCCTTGGCGGCCTCCGAAGCCGTACGCGAGGCACGCGGGCACACGGCAAACCATGAGATCCCGGCGGAGCTAGACCCGATTGCGGAACTTGCACAGGCAATGGAGAGCCCCCTGCAGGTACCTGACCATGCTTCCGACGCGGTCAAGGACCACATGGCCGAATTGGAAAAACGGCTGATCGGTGGACAGCGCGAATTCAAGCGGCGAGAAGTCGCCGCCGATGCGGGGGTCTCGCTACTTTCGGCGCGCAAACTTTGGCGCGCCATGGGCTTTCCCGAGCTCGGCGACGATGAGGTCTTCTTCAGCGGACGTGACACCGAAGCCTTGAAGACCATGGTCGACCTGGTCCGCGAGGGCAAGCTCACCGACGAAACGGCGATCTCGCTGATGCGCTCGGTCGGCCAGATGACCGATCGGATGGTCGTATGGCAGGTCGAGGCGATCGTCGAGGACATGGTTGCCAACCAGAATATGAGCGACCGGCAAGCCCGCCGCCAACTACTCGAGAGCCTGCCCGAACTTATCGGCCCTCTGGAAGAACTGCTGGTTTATTCCTGGCGCCGCCAGCTCAATGCCGGCATCCACCGGCTGGCGCTGCGCGCCGAGGCCGGGGTGGCTGCCTACAATCAGGACTCCAGCGATAGCGATGACACGCCGTTGCCGCTTGCCCGCGCGGTAGGTTTCGCCGATTTGGTTTCCTACACCTCACTCTCGCGCCGGATGAATGAGCGCACCTTGGCGCAAATGGTCCAGCGCTTTGAGTCCAAGAGCGCCGAAATAATTTCGGTCGGCGGCGGTCGCTTGGTGAAAACCATTGGCGACGAAGTCCTATACGTTGCCGAAACCCCGCAGGCAGGTGCCCAGATCTCCTTGGCCCTTTCCCGTGAGTTCGAAGCGGATGAGCTCTTGCCACGCACTCGTGTGGCCGTGGTGTGGGGGCGATTGCTTTCCCGCCTGGGCGACATCTACGGGCCGACGGTGAACCTCGCCGCTCGTCTGACTTCCCTTGCCGAGCCTGGGATGGTGCTGACCGATGCGGTGACCGCCAATACCTTGAAACAAGACGCCCGATTCATCCTGACCGCGCAAGAGGTGACCTCGGTGCGTGGTTTTGGTGATATTCAACCCTATGAACTCTCCGCTGGCGAGGGTGGCAGGCTGGTGCTGGACTAAATGGAAACCGAACAGCACTCAGAAAGCTTCCGCCTTGCGGTGAGCGGACAAACCCACGTGGGTCTGAAGCGTCAAGACAATCAGGACCGTATCCTGATCACCGACGTGATCCAGGCGGTAGCCGACGGCATGGGCGGGCACGAGGCCGGCGAGGTCGCAAGCCAGCTGGCGGTGGAGACCCTCGAAGAGCTCAATACCTTCAGCTTCAAGACCGTGGTGCCGCGTCTGCCCACCGTGGAACAGATCCAACGCCAGATCCAACTGATCGATGACCGCATTCGTGATGCCCTGGAGTCCCGTGGCGGCACGACCCTCTGCGCCTTGGCGCTGGTCCGCAGCGCCGGCCCGGGGCAAGACCAGATCAGCCAGCCAATGGTGGTTCCCCCGTGGACCGGCAGTTTTAAGATGAGCCAGAACACCGACGTGCTCAGCAAGATTACCCCCGAGATGCTGGCCGAACACCGCGCCCGGACCGAGAAGGTCAGTGCGGAAACCCAGAGCACCGGCGAATATACGAGCCTGCTATTGGTGAATGTCGGAGACTCGCGAGGGTATCGTTTGCGCGGGCAGGAACTGCGCCAGCTCACCCGGGATCATTCGGCCGTACAGGAAATGGTTGATGCCGGACAGATCACCGAAGCCGAGGCTCGCAGCCATCCGCATCGGAATCTCATTACCCGGGCGCTGGGTGCCGGTGCCGACAGCCAGCCCGATCTCACGGTGCTCCAGCCACGCATCGGCGACCGCTACCTGTTGTGCAGCGATGGGCTGAGCGGGGAGCTGACGGAGATGAATATCCAAGAACTCCTGATCAACCACCCGGACCGCCAAGAGGCTACCCAGGTTCTGACCCAAGCGGCATTGGAGGCCGGGGGGCGTGACAACATCGCGGTGGTAGTCATCGATGTGTTGCCTGACACCGGTTCCTAATTACCGGGCGTGCTAGAGGCCAAAGCGTCGGCCGGGTGGGGCACAATTGGATACGTGAGTGAAAATCCAGTAACACCAGCAGACTCAATGATGACCCCACCGGATAGCGTTCGGGAACGCTATGAGACTCTGGTGGAACAGATACGCGCACATCGCGAGGCTTACTACCAGCAGGACGCTCCGCTGGTCCCCGACGCGGACTACGACGCGCTATTCCACGAACTGCAGCTGGTGGAGAGCCAATACCCAATACTCATGGGGCAGGATTCACCCACACTTGAGGTGGGCGGCGAAGTCAGCAGCGCCTTTGCGCCGGTCAAGCATGCAAGCCGCATGTACTCGCTGGAAGATGTTTTCACGCTTGAAGAGCTGGATGTCTGGCTCGAACGAGCCCAAGCGAATGCCACGAAGCTACGTCCCGAATCTCCGGTTAGCTGGCTGTGCGAAGTCAAAATAGATGGATTGGCGCTGAACCTGACCTATCGGGACGGCAAGCTCGTGCGCGCGGTGACCCGCGGGGATGGAACCACCGGGGAAGACGTCACGCACAACGCGCTGACCATCTCCGATATCCCGCAAGAACTCTCCGGGTCCGGCTACCCGCAAGAATTCGAGGTGCGCGGTGAGGTTTACATTGCCACCAAGGACTTCAACGCCTACAACGAGATGCTGATCGCCGAAGGAAAAGCACCGTTGGCGAATCCACGCAATGCCGCCGCGGGCTCGCTTCGGCAAAAAGACCCGCAGCAGACCGCCAAGCGTCCGTTGCGGATGTTTGTGCATGGGCTCGGACGCAGTCGGGACTTCTCGATGACCCACCAGTCCGAGGCCTATGAACTAATGCGCGGTTGGGGCCTTCCGGTCTCGCCTTATGGCCGCGTTGTTACCTCGCGTGCCGAGGTTACGGACTACATCGCCGAGAATGGCGAAAAGCGCCATGAGCTGATCCACGATATCGACGGCATTGTCATCAAGGTCGATGACCTGGCCACCCAGGAACAGCTCGGTTATACCTCCCGCGTCCCACGCTGGGCTGTGGCCTATAAATACCCGCCCGAAGAGGTCCACACCAAACTGCTCGACATCCAGGTGCAGGTAGGACGCACCGGACGGGTGACCCCCTTCGGCGTCATGGAACCGGTACTCGTGGCCGGATCCACTGTTGCCCGGGCAACCTTGCATAACCAGGAAGTGGTCAAGGCAAAAAATGTGCAGATCGGTGACACGGTCATCTTGCGCAAAGCCGGAGACGTGATCCCGGAGATCGTCGGCCCGGTCCTCGCCTTGCGCGAAGGCAATGAGGGCTTGCGGGACTTCGTGATGCCCACCGAATGCCCATCCTGTGGCCAGCCGCTGGCTCCGGCCAAGGAAGGCGACGTGGATATCCGTTGCCTCAACGCCGAATCGTGCCCGGCTCAGCTCACCGAACGCGTTGCCTACCTAGGCGGGCGCAGCGCCCTGGACATCGAGGCACTGGGCTACGAGGCAGCCGCGGCCTTGACCAGCGGCCCCGGAGAAGACCCAGCCACCCAGGGCGGTGTCATCCTCCCGGCGGGCCCCGGCCCGCTGCGCAATGAGGCCGAGCTTTTTGACCTGAAGGACAAGCTTGAACAGCTTTCCGAGGTCAAGGTGTGGCGGGAGAAGCGCGCCAAGGGAGAAGGCACCGGGGAATTTGAACTGGTGCCGTACTTCTTCACCAAGCCCACCGCCAAAAAGCCGTCGGTTGCCACGAAAGGCACCGAGAAGCTCTTTGACGAGCTGGAAAAAGCCAAGAGCAACCCGCTCTGGCGCGTACTGGTCGCTTTGTCGATCCGTCATGTGGGTCCCAATGCTTCGCGTGCGATCGCTACCCGCTATGGATCCATGGACGCGGTGCTAGCGGCCCTCGATTCAGCTAACGCGGTGGAGGAACTGAGCCAGATTGACTCGGTGGGTTCGATTATCGCCGAGGCGCTGGTGGACTGGTTCAAGGTTGACTGGCACCGTGACATCGTCGCCAGTTGGCAGGCCGCCGGGGTGAAGATGCATGACGAACAAGATGAAAACGTCCTCAAGCACCTAGAAGGCCTGGCCATTGTGGTCACCGGTACTTTGGAGAATTTCTCCCGGGACACCGCTAAGGAAGGCATTATCATCCGCGGCGGCAAGGCCACCGGAAGCGTGTCCAAAAAGACCGACTTCCTCGTAGCCGGCGAAGCCGCCGGGTCAAAGCTGGATAAGGCGCAGTCGCTCGGGGTGCCGGTATTGGACGAAGCAGGGTTTGTAGTACTGCTCGAGCAGGGCCCCGACGCGGCACGCGAAGTTGCATTGACAGCAAATCAAGGAGTCTAAGTGGAAAACAACAAGGCCGCACACGACCCGCTGGTGCTCGTAGCACGCCGCGCCGCGGCGGCCGGCGCCGAGGTGCTCTCCAAGCGTGACGTGGAAAGGTTCAACGTTGACGAGAAATCTGCGGCGGGAGACTGGGTCACCGACTTTGACCGGGCCGCCGAGGAAGCCATTCGTGCCACGATCATCACCACGCGACCTAATGACGAACTGACCGGCGAAGAGTATCCGAGTCGGAAGCCGAGCAATCCCAGCGGCTACCGCTGGAGCATCGACCCGCTCGATGGCACCACGAACTTTGTTCGCAACATCGCCTACTACTGCTCATCGGTGGGCGTGTGCCAGAAGCAGGAGGACGGAACCGATTTGTGGTTGGCGGCGGCCATTGTCGCCCCGGCCTTGCAAGTCGAATACTTCGCCGGCCGTGGACTGGGAGCTTGGAAGCATGATTTGCGTACCAAGAAGATCGCCAAGCTCGCCGGGCCGGTTGAATCCGACGCCAAGTTGTTGGGCACCGGTTTCGGCTATGACGCGCAACGCCGCGGCTTCCAACTCGGGGTCTTGGAGGAGCTTCTGCCTGATTTTGTGAATATCCGTCGAATCGGCTCGGCAGCACTGGATCTGTGTTTGGTCGCCGAAGGCTCACTCGACGCGTACGCCGAATTTGGCACTCAGGAATACGATTGGGCGGCCGGCGCTTTGATTGCCGAGGAAACGGGCACCCCGGTGGGTCGTCCCGTGGGATATCCGGGATGGCAGTACGCCGGACTTGTAGATACCGAGAAGCTGGTCAACCCCTAGCGCATCGCCTTGCAACGCAATGCTCTCGACCAACCAAGCTCAACCTGGCTCGGTCCGCCGCCCACAAAATGGACGGCGGACCGAGCCAGAAGTGTTTTGCGGACTATTATCCGAGCAGAGCTAGCTGGCTACTGAAATAACTGATCAATACGCCGACCATGACTCCACCACACACCTGGGAGGCGGTGTGCTGGCTGCTACGGATGCGCGACCAGGATAGCAAAGCAATGAACATTATTGCCGGGGCGAGGAAGGCATCTCCTGCGGAGATGTGAAGTACCACGTAGCAGCCCACGGCTAGATGTACCGAGACTTTCCACCATAAGTTGATCAAAGCCACCGTGAGTAGCCCCGCCAAGATGGACAGCACCTCGACAAACATTGTGGCGCTTGCCCCGAGCCAGCCGAGCAAGGCCAGTCCACAGAGGATCGACACCGCAGTCAGGGCAAAGATCTTATGGCGTTGGCTGCGTTGGGTGACGTGCAGATCGCTCACGCCGCCGCGGAACTTCGCTAGCACCAAAAATAGCCAAGGAATAATTATGGTGAACGTCGTGGCGGCTACCGCCTCAACCCAGGAGATCCCGTTGTGCCGCAAGGGCGTACCGATCAACAGCAAACCGACCAGCAGGACAGGCGAGAGGACATGCGAGACTACGAGCGCAATTTTGC
The DNA here is from genome assembly GCF_052379245.1 of Glutamicibacter sp. AOP12-B1-11. Lineage (NCBI taxonomy): Bacteria > Bacillati > Actinomycetota > Actinomycetes > Micrococcales > Micrococcaceae > Glutamicibacter > Glutamicibacter sp. AOP12-B1-11. The sequence continues at coordinate 61,891 of NZ_JBQSYL010000005.1, forward strand.
CCGCCAGCGAATGGCTGGTCGCTGGGGGTTGAGTTTGTGTGGTGATAGGGAAGATCCTTGATCAGTGCGTCAGGCAAAACGGCTGCAGTTGTTCGGTCTTTTCAGACCACTTTAAGCTTAACGAGTAGTGGACTTAAAGTCTGCCCGGACCGGCAGTGCGTCAATTTCCAACGGACTAGTGGCTGCGAATTAACCATCCATTGAGGATCCGCGCCAGCTGAGAACTATCCATGCAGGAGAAAATCATTGCGCTGCCGGATAAGCCGGGGCAGGTACCAACCCAGGACCAACCTTTCGGCCAGCCATCCCAGGGGACCGAAAGGTGCGGCGAAACGTATCCGGTCAACCATCAGCGTCTCTCCGTCGAGTTCATGGAACTCGTGGACGTGATGGAAAGACTTAAACGGTCCGCGGAGCTGTTCATCGACGAACATTTCTGCGGATTTCATCTCGGTGATTTTCGTCGTGAGGCTAAACGGGAGCCCGAAATGTCGAGCCTTCCAGGTAACTTGTTCGCCGAGCGAGATGAGTCCACTTCTCACCCCGGCTATGGCTTGTTCTTGGGTGTTAGCCATGGAACCGCGGTGCAAATCGATGCTCCTCGAACGGTCAAAAAGTTCGGTTCGATCCATTGGAGTGCGAGTGACACATTCGAAGTAGACAGCCATACGCCCCAGTATTGCAGCTAGGTTTCGCAGGGCTGTGTTGAACCGGCTTAGTGCACTCGGAGATTCTCCAAGCTGATTCCCTCGGCTGCATCGTCATAGTAGGCACGCTTCTTCAAGCCCGCCGCGGCTGCCTCGTCGAGCACCACCACAGCATCCTGATGCAGCTGCAGTACGGACCCGGGGCACGAAGCCGACAACGGTCCTTCCACCGCCAACGCGATCGCCTCTGCTTTCGACTCACCGGTAGCCAGCAGCACCAGCCGCCCGGCCTCCAGCACCGTGCCAAGACCCTGGGTGACGCAATGGGTTGGAACATGCTCGATTCCGTCGAAGAACCGTGCATTGTCGATTCGAGTCTGCGCAGCCAAACGCTTGATCCGGGTCCGGCTACGCAAGGCGCTGCCTGGTTCATTGAAGCCGATATGGCCGTTGCTGCCGATTCCAAGGATCTGAACCTGGACGCCGCCGGAATCCTTGATCGATTGGTCATAGGCGCGTGCGTTGGCTTCGATTTCCTCTAAGGAATCGGCCATACCCTGAGGCGTGTGCAGCCCGCTGACCGGCATGCCGAAGGTGTTGCAAACCTCGGCGATGAGTGTCTGGCGGTAGGACAGTTCATGAGTGTCCGGAATGCCGATGTATTCGTCCAGCGCGAAGCCCTGGGCCTTGGAAAAATCTGCGCGTCCCTCGGCTACTGCCGCACTGAGCTCGCGATACAAACCAAGCGGCGAAGAGCCAGTGGCAACACCGAGCACGGGGTCTTTCCCTTTGCCGTGGTGAGCTAGTCCAGCGAGGACGTTATCTGCGGCGATACGGGCAACATGCTCCGCGGAAGAACCAATGAGAACGCGCAAGTCGTTCACTCTCCGATCTGTTAGTGGAAAATACTTCTAGTTGGGCAGGCCGCGAGCCGTAGGTCTAATCGTTGGATGTGAACCATCACGATGCCCTTTGCAGCACAAAAATCAATAAGTAAGTGGCCGATTCCTTGAGCGGAGTCCAAAATGCCGGCCGTGGCCGAAAATCATCCTAAAAACAACTGATTGGGCGCCGAATGGATTGCTCGGCCGAGTCCTCGGGCTGGGCGTTCACCACAGTGTGAATATCGAGGATTGCCGCGTGAACTGCGGCAACGCTAGTAAGTTTACTGGTTGCCGGCCCGAGATGGCAGCTGAACTAACTATTGTTGCTTCGAAAATCGGCTTGTTTCCCGTGCCGGCTTGGGAGAATTGCCTTGTCGACTTCAACCGGCATATGACTCGTCATTTACGATCAGAAGCATCGGTACGGCCTCACGCTGCAGAGCGAACTCTTCACGATTCGTTTATTGCCGGGCGGCCGAGCGGTGCAGGCCCAATAGTCGGCGAAGTGCCCTGCCGCAGCACCGCGAGCCGGATATCAATGGCAAACTAGAGGCACCATGTCTGAAGTTGATGATTGCAAAGCAGCCAAGGGCCAGTTGCGCATCGAATTGGCCAGCGCAGCCGATTACGAGCGCATCGGCGACCTCACCGTTGATGCGTACCTGCAGGCCGGGCATTTTGACGATCCGCAGCATGAGTACCTGCACTTTGTTCGCCAGGTTGCCCAGCGCGGTGCCCACTGCGATATTTTCGTGGCACGCAAAGACGGCCGGATCATTGCCTCGATGACCCTGATCCAAGCGGGCAACGAATACGCTGACGTTGCCCTCGAAGGTGAACTCGAAATCAGGATGCTCAGCGTGGATCCAACCGTGCAACGCGCTGGCGCCGGACGAGCCATGGTGCTGGCGGCGATCGAGCATGCCCGCCAGCTACCGGGGGTGCACGCCGTGTCTCTGACCACCGGTGGCCACTGGAGTGCGGCCCGGCGGCTGTATGAATCCCTAGGCTTCACCCACCGCCCGGAACGAGACTGGGTGGTTCCGGATACCGACATTCGCCTCGTGGTGTATGCGCTAGTGCTGGAAAGCTAAAGAATGTGCCTAATGCTGACTTGTGGCGAGCCTTTCTGGCTTGGCGCTCTCGCATTTGCATAGACTGGCGCCATGCGTCGTTTCCCCCGAAGTGCAGTCGCCCTGTCCATTGCAGCCCTCGTTGCTGGCTCTTTTACCGCCTGCAGCGCGGCGACACCGGATCCGAAGCCCGCGGCCGAGGCGCTTGCCGCCGCGCTTGGCTCCGGCGACTTCTCCGCGGTGCCACTGGCCGGAAGCGACGCCAGTGCGGCGGCGAAGAGCCTGGAAACCGCGTATGGCCCGATGGGGGACATCAAACGCAGCCACACGGTGCTCGGTGCCGCCGAAGACGAAGAGTCCCAAGATGGGGTGAAGACCGCCACCGCGACGCTGCAAACCACCTGGGACGTTGACTCCAGCGATACCGATCTGACCTATGACACCCAAGCGGTCATGGAATTTGATGAAGAGTCCGAGCAGTGGAAGCTGCGCTTTGATCCGAAGATTCTCGCACCAGAACTGGAAGCCGGCCAATACCTCGATGCGCGCTTCAGCGAAGCCGCACGCGGGCAGATCCTTGGCGGCAACGGCAACGCGCTGGTGAAGAACCGTCCGGTGGTGCGCGTGGGGATCGATAAGACCCGAGCAGAATCCGGCGAGTGGGAAGCCTCCTCACGCAACCTGGCAAAACTCGTGGGCATTGACGAAGATTCCTTCGCGAACCGTGTGGAAAAAACCGGTGCCAAGGCGTGGGTCCAGGCAATCGTATTGCGCGATGATGCGGACCGCGAAGTGACCGACGAACAGATTGCAGAGATTCCCGGAGCCCTCGGGCAACCCGATGAGATGCCGTTGGCGCCCACACGAGCCTTCGCCCGCCCGATCCTTGGAAGCGTCGGCCAGGCGACCGCCGAAATCATTGAAAAGTCCGAAGGGAAGATACAGGCAGGTGACCAAGTTGGTCTTTCCGGCCTGCAAGCCACCTATAACGAGTCCCTGGCGGGCACCGCCGGGGTAACGGTTTCGCGGTACAACGCGGAGCACGAACCGGTGGCCGAACTGCTGGGCACCGAGCCGGTGGCTGGCGAGGATCTCCAGCTTTCGCTGAATGAAAAGCTGCAGACCGTCGCAGAGTCCCTGGTTTCCGAATCCGATTCTGCTTCATCCATCGTGGCGATCCGGCCATCCGATGGCCAGGTGCTGGCGGCAGCTTCCGGGCCAGAGTCCAATGGGCTGAATACCGCGCTGAAGGGGCGGTACGCTCCAGGATCCGTCTTCAAAGTCATCAGCGCCTTAGCGATGCTCCGCGAGGGCGAAACCCCGCAGAGCCAGGTGCAATGCCCGGCGAGCACCGAGGTCGATGGCAAGAGCTTCAAGAACTATGACGGCTACCCCTCGGGTGCCGTGGGCACGATTCCGCTGGCCGAGGCCATTGCCGAATCCTGCAATACGGTATTCGTCAATGCAGGCAGCGAACTAGGTGCTGAATCCGTAGCCTCGGCCGCCAGCTCGCTGGGGCTTGTCGCCGAGGATGGCACCGGAGCCGAAGCATTTATCGGCTCCGTTCCGGATGCCTCGGAAGGAACCGAACTGGCTGCCAACATGATCGGACAGGGTGTGGTCGAAGCTTCCCCGCTGGGCATGGCCACAGTCATGGCATCAATCGCCCAGGGCAGCACCGTGCAACCACGGCTGGTGCTGGACCCCGAGCCGAAGGAACCTGCGCAGGCGAAGACCGAATTGACCGAATCCGAAGCCGGACAGCTGCAGGAAATGATGGCTGGGGTCGTGGACCATGGCACGCTGAGCGACCTGAAGTCGGTACCGGGAGCAAAGATCATTGGCAAGAGCGGCACCGCGGAATACGATGCGGAACGCAACGCGCACGCCTGGGTGATCGCCGCCCAGGGCGACCTCGCGGTGGCGGCCTTCGTCGAAGACGGCGACGGGGGAGCGCAGACCGCCGGTCCGCTGGTCGCCGATTTCCTCACCGGCGCCGGCAAGTAAGCCCGCCCGGGGTTCAGGGTCGCGCGGTGGCGAAGTAATCGCGGGCAAGGAGACCCATGATGAGCTGGTCATGAAACTTGCCTTGGTGGAAATACACCTCTCGTTCGCGGCCTTCGAGGCTGAAGCCGGCTTTTTCATAGGCCCGCAGCGCACGGGTGTTGAACGCCGCGACCTTTAAGCCAATGCGGTTCAGCCCCATCTCGTTGAAGCCGTAACCGGTCATCAGCCGGACCGCACGGGTGCCGTAGCCACGGTCCACGTGCTCCCCGCCAAGCATGATGGCAAATTCCGCTGCGCGGTGCGGCAGCGCGCCACCGGCGAGCGTGGCATGCCCAATGAGGTTGCCCTGCGGCTTTTCGAAGATGCTGAATCCGGCGTCCCCGCTGTTCGGCTTGTTCTCGCTCCACACGGCCAACATATCCATTACCCGCTGCGATGGCCTGGGCTTGGCGATCCTCTGTTGGAGCACCGCCCACTGCGGGTCATTCCACCACGCCGCCAGCTGGGCCAAGTCTTCTGGCTCCACCTCGCGCAGGCACACCCGTTCATCCTGTAACAGGGCTGCGCCGTAACTTTGGGCTTGGCTGGCCTGGTTCCACTGAGCATCGGTTGTCATGGATCCCATGCTAACGATATCCTCTGGCGGCACGGGCTCTGCAGGAAAAATAACATGCGCCTTGAGAGCCGCGGGCAACACGAGGGTCAAGCTCTTGTGCGCACGTCGCTGACTTGGCAGACTGAGCCCATGGGCATCGTCTACAACACCTCAATGTCGCCAACCAAAAATGAGTTGGTGTCCGCTTGGCTGGTCAAGCAGGACTTCTATTCTGGTCAGGGCGTCCCGAAACTTGAACATATCGGCGGATTCCGGCTCGAAGACCCCCAGGGGAAGGTCGGGGTGGAGCTGCGCATTTATGCGGATCATGCCGACACCTCCGAGGTGATTTACCATGTGCCCTTGAGCTATCGAGAAGCACCCCTCGAAGGCGGCGAGCCGTACCTGATAGGCATCAGCGAGCACGCCATCCTGGGGCCGCGCTATGTCTATGACGCGGCCGGGGACCCGGTCTTCAACGACCAGGCGCGCGGACTGCTCGCGGGCAAATCCATCCCGCAGCACCACACCGAATCATTTACCGACGATGCACGGATCACGCTCACCGGCGAGACCAGCGGGAAGCGCGCCGTCATTATCCGCAAGCCGGTGGCCGGCAAGGCCAGCGCCCCGGGAGTCATCGGCTTCTGGGAGAATGCGCTCGGCCAGGAGCTGAGCGGTTTGGTATTGCGCACAGCATAACGTCCGAAGGACTTTTGCGACCTAGTTGAGGGCGGGCAAGGGATAGACTTGTCTGTGAAACCCATCCGCCCACTTTAGGGAGATATATGTCTGCCATCAGCCGTGAGGACCTCGTGCACTTGTCACGATTGGCCCACATCGAGATGAGCGGCGCAGAGCTGGACAAGATGACCGGTGAGCTCGGCGTGATCGTCGATGCCATCGCATCCGTCAGCGAAGTCGCCTCCTCCGATATCCCAGCCACCAGCCACCCAATCCCGTTGACCAACGTATTGCGTGAAGACGTGGTGGGGCAGACGCTGAGCATCGATGAAGTTCTGCTCAACGCGCCTGACTCGGACTCGAACCGCTTCAAGGTCCCGGCAATTCTGGATGGTGAATAACCTAGTGTCAGATCTGATTCGTCTTTCCGCCACCGAGCTGGCAGCAAAGCTGCGCGCTGGCGATGTGACTTCCGTAGCCGCCGTCCAGGCTCACCTGGATCGCATCGCCGAAGTTGATGGTGCACTGAACGCCTTCCTGCATGTGAACGCCGAGGAAGCGCTCGCCGTCGCCGCCGAGGTGGACGCGATCCGCGCCGCCGGCGGAGCCGAAGCCGAAGCGCTGCACCCACTGGCCGGCGTGCCTATCGCCATCAAGGACCTGATCGTCACCAAGGGCCAGCCGACCACCGCGGCATCGAAGATGCTCGAAGGATGGATGAGCCCCTATGACGCCACCGTCATCGAGAAGATCCGCGCAGCGAAGCTTCCGATGCTGGGCAAGACCAACCTGGACGAGTTCGCCATGGGCTCCTCCACCGAGCACTCCGCCTACGGGGTGACGCGCAACCCGTGGAACCTGGATCGTATTCCCGGCGGTTCCGGCGGCGGCTCGGCCGCGGCCGTAGCCTCCTTCGAGGCTCCGCTGGCTCTGGGCACCGACACCGGTGGTTCGATCCGCCAGCCCGGCGCCGTCACCGGCACCGTGGGCGTGAAGCCGACCTACGGCGGGGTCTCGCGCTACGGCGCGATCGCCATGGCCTCCTCGCTGGACCAGATCGGCCCGGTCTCCCGTACCGTGCTCGACTCGGCACACCTGCAGGAACTGATCGGCGGGCACGATCCGAAGGATTCCACCTCGCTGCCAAAAACCCTCGAGGGCCTGGTGGCCGCCGCAGAATCCGGCGCCACCGGGGATCTCAAGGGTCTGCGCATCGGTGTGATCACCGAGCTGCAGGGCGAGGGCTACCAAGCCGGCGTGCAGGCACGCTTCGAGGAGTCCCTCGACCTGCTCAAGGGCGCGGGCGCGGAAATCGTCGAGGTTTCCTGCCCTAACCTGAAGTACGCACTGGGTGCCTACTACCTGATCATGCCCTCGGAAGTCTCTTCCAACCTGGCGAAGTTCGACGGGGTCCGCTTTGGGCACCGGGTGCTTCCCGAAGACGGCGCGCTGACCATCGAACGCGTGATGGGAGCCACCCGTGCCGCCGGTTTCGGCGACGAAGTCAAGCGCCGCATCATCCTGGGCACCTACGCGTTGAGCGCCGGCTACTACGACGCCTACTACGGTTCGGCGCAGAAGGTCCGCACGCTGATCCAGCGCGACTTCGACGCCGCGTTCGCGCAGGCCGACGTGCTGGTTTCGCCGACCGCTCCGACCGTCGCCTTCGAGCTGGGCGCCAACGACAACGACCCGCTGGCCATGTACCTCAACGACGTGGCCACCATCCCGGCAAACCTCGCCGGCATCCCGGGCATCACCGTGCCCGGCGGGCTGTCCGAGGACCTGCCGGTGGGCATCCAGTTCCTGGCTCCTGCCTTCGAGGACGCTCGCGTCTATCGTGCAGGTGCGGCACTGGAAGCACTGCTGGAAAAGAGCTGGGGGCACACCCTGATCTCGCAGGCACCTGCCATTGATTCCGCGTCGATCGCGCCAAAGGCCTAAGGGGAGCACATGTCTAACTACACCGATGAACTCGTCGACTTTGATGTGGCACTGGAGAAATATGATCCGGTGCTCGGCTTCGAGGTCCACGTAGAGCTGAACACCAAGACCAAGATGTTCTCGGACGCCCCGAATTCCTTCGGCGACGACCCGAACACCAACGTCACCCCGGTTGACCTGGGTCTGCCTGGCGTACTGCCGGTGGTCAACAAGACCGCCGTGGAGTACTCCATCCTGATCGGCCTGGCGCTGAACTGCCAGATCGCCGAGCGTTGCGGATTCGCGCGGAAGAACTACTTCTACCCGGACACCCCGAAGAACTTCCAGACCTCGCAGTACGATGATCCGATCGCCTTCGACGGCTGGCTGGATGTCGAACTGGAGGACGGGGAGATCTTCCGCGTGGAGATCGAACGCGCCCACATGGAGGAAGACGCCGGAAAGCTGACCCACATGGGCGGTGCCTCCGGACGCATCCAGGGCGCGGACTACTCACTGGTGGACTACAACCGTGCCGGAGTGCCGCTGGTTGAAATCGTCACCAAGACCATCGAGGGCGCCGGCAAGCGGGCGCCGGAGCTGGCGAAGGCCTATGTGGCTGCGGTGCGCGAAATCGTGAAGAACCTCGGGGTTTCGGACGCGAAGATGGAGCGCGGCAACGTGCGCTGCGACGCGAACGTTTCGCTGATGCTCAAGGGTGCGGACAAGTTCGGTACGCGTACCGAAACCAAGAACGTGAACTCGTTGCGCGCCGTGGAGCACGCCGTGCACTTCGAGATCGAACGCCACGCGGCGGTGCTGGACTCCGGGGCGAAGATCGTGCAGGAGACCCGCCACTGGCACGAGGACACCCGCAGCACCACCTCGGGCCGCCCGAAGTCGGATGCCGATGACTACCGCTACTTCCCGGAGCCGGATCTGGTGCCGATCGTGACCACCGCCGAATGGGTTGAGGAACTGCGTTCGCGTCTTCCCGAGCCGCCGGCAGATCGCCGCAAGCGGCTGAAGGCCGACTGGGGTTATGCGGATAAGGAATTCCGCGACGTGGTCAACGCCGGGGTGCTCGATGAGATCGAAGCGACCATCGCCGCCGGTACTTCCGCCGCGGTAGCCCGCAAGTGGTGGATGGGCGAGATTGCCCGTCTGGCCAAGGCGGCGGACAAGGAGATCGCGGATCTGGGTGTTACCCCGGAGACCATCGTTGAGCTGAACTCGCTGATCGCCGAGAAGAAGATCAATGACAAGATCGCCCGCCTGGTGCTCGAGTACGTGGTTGACGGTGAAGGCAAGCCAACCGAGATCGTTGCCAAGCGCTCCCTCGCCGTGGTCAACGACGACGATGCGTTGGGCAAGGCCGTGGATGATGCCATGGCCGCCATGCCGGACGTGGTCGAGAAGATCAAGGGCGGCAAGATGCAGGCCATCGGCGCCCTGATGGGACCGGTTATGAAGGCAACCCGCGGACAGGCAGATGCCGGCCGCGTACGCGAAATCGTGATCGAGAAGCTGGGTCTGTAAGACTCATCCTTCGTTACCCGAACGTCGAACCCCGAATTCCTTCCGAAGGAATTCGGGGTTCGACGTTTTTCCCGCAATCCACTCAGCGCGGATGCTCGCCCACCAGAGGGTGCCGTTCTTTGGAATGGCGAATCCTATAGCGTGGGCAGGAGCGGCGGGATAGTGGAGGAGAGCTTCGAAATTCAACCCGCCGGCACCCGCGTTGCCGGAGCCGGCTCCGACAGCCATTTGGCCTCAGGATGCAGCCAACGCGCGGGACGCGCGATTGAGGTTATGGGATTTAGTTCTTGCGCGAGTGGGGGTCCGGGGAATGGCCTTCGCCGCGGGCTAGGGAGTGTTCGGAAATGAGCGAACCAATGAGAAGGGTGCCTGCGGCGCATATTCCGGGCACATAGGATGCAAAGCCTGAAGCGCCGCCAAGTAGCCAATGAGCCACGGCAAAAACCGCAAATGCCAAAGCGAGGCAGAGGAGCAGGGACCCCCATTTAGTTTTTTCGCTCACGCCATCGCCTGGTGGTTCCGATTCGTTTTTGGCTTTTCCGTCCAAGCCAAACCAAGCAAGCATGCGACTCACGAAGCCCTTCTGTGCATGTCAGGTAGTTCAATCCAAGTTCAAACTGACTGGTTCCTATTAGAACTACCATCTTCACAATACGTTGCTTTGGCGGCCATGGCTATCGTCAATTTGGATGATTAAAATCCCTCTGAACGTGCGGTGCAAGGCTATATTCCATGGAATTATGCAGTCGGTGGAGTTAAAGTCCAGTGTTCGAACGCGCGGGGCAAGGGCGTGAAGGAGACTTGCCGGAGGCTCAGCGTCAACCGGCGAGCAGCAGGTCCCGGGTGATCTCGAGGTGTCCTAGATGCTGGCAGAACTCTTCCAATACGTGCAGCAGAACCCCCTGGCAGGTTTGTGCGAAGTATTCGTCCTCGCGGCCAGCTGGCAACGAAGCCGGACTGGCTTGCATCTCGGTCTGCGCCAAGTCGGCGGCGAATTCTGCACGCACTGCGGCAGCATGGGCCAGTGCTTGCACGGTGGGGAGGGTCGCGGTGAATTCGGCCGCTCGATCGCGGGGAATCGCTACCCCTAGATTCACCGTTGAAGACCAGCGGCGCATCATCCCGCAGCAGTGCACCAAGAGCTGGATGGGTGAGTTGCCGCCGGGACTCCCCGGGCGGGTATTGGGCAGTTCCTCCGGCAACTGGGCGATAATTTCGATAATCTGATCGAACTTTTCCAGGAGCAGCTGGACGAGGATCTGTTCGCTTGGTGAGTGGCTGCGCATGCAGTGATTCTAGCCTGCCCGAGGTCAGCAACTTGATGCTCTAGCGCCGGTACCTATAACCCACGATGCATCGAAGGTAGACTGCCTCGAACAACGACTTCAATGACCCTGGGCGTTTTCTAGAGAGTAGGCGAATCATGAGTGCTTGGCCGCGAATCGCCGCGTTGGCGATGCTCCTCCTGGCGATGGTGCTGTTGATCATCTGGCAGTGGTTGCCCGCATTGCTTCTGCTTCCCTCGGCCGGCGGACTCGTAGCCTGGGAGTCCCAGAATGCACGTACCCGCAGCAGCCGGAACAGCAACGGTGGATTAAAGTAAAACAACGTCTCGCCGAGCTTTTTGCTGGCCAAGTAATTGGGCGCGCACTCGGACGCAGCAACCCCATGTTTGCTGGTGGGTTCTAAGCTTTGAACCTCCGCCTTCGTTCCCAAAAACGCCTCTTTTCTTGTGTACTTATGATGAGTCAACGCGTTTGGTCGATGGCAAGGATTTTTGCGCGCGGCCCTCCTACTAAAGTATGAGTGTGTTGGCTTTGACTGCGTTTGCTACTCCTTAGTAAGGTTGCTGATTGTAGTTAGAATTGAATTAATTCGATCAAGTGAACCACCTTTAGTTTTGTGCTATATATCTTCGCGAAGAAAGCGGTGATTATCGAATAGCCAAAACTGATCAACGAAACAACGAGATGTTCACAGGGGACAGGCAATGCGTTCGACCAACAAAGCGTCTTTATTCGGGATGCTTCTCGGCTTTGCGCTGGGCACCGCAGCAGAAGCGATCCGCTACAACATCGGCGACCAGCGATCCTTCGGAGAAATGGCATTTTTTGTTATCTCAATGATGCTCATCGGTGCCATCGCCCCGCTGTGCAAGATGAAGAGCAAGAAGCGGAAAAGCAACGAAGGTAATGAAGGAAACTAGGCGCATTGCGCCCAGGCGATCAATTCTGTGATGGAGCGGTTCGCAATGGCCGCAGCAAACAAGAAATGCGAGAGCAGACGTTTACCGTCCGACTCGAAATAAGCGTCGGATTTGGCACCGGCTGAGGTTTCCGAAGCAATGGACACCTCGGCCAGTTTCACCGCCGATTTCATATCGGTGACGAAGGACAGCGGGTTCCACCACCGGGAGGGTCCTTCGCCGAGGATGCCTTGCACGTCGTATACCCAGGCGGTGCCCACACGGGTGCGGGGGCTACCTCACTGCTCGGGGATGGCCGTCCCAAGCGGAATGGGAACGGTCGCTTTGGCGGGATTGATTTAGCATGGAGCAATGACCTTCCAAGAAATGCCGGTTTCGGCTATGCCGGCGGCCGAAGTGTCTATTGACCGGGACCTGGTGCGCGAATTGATCCTCGCGCAGGCACGCCAGTGGGCCGGGAAGCCCCTGACGTATCTGGCCACCGGCTGGGATAATGAGGTTTACCGTTTGGGTGAAGACCTGTTGGTGCGATTGCCTCGACGTGCGCTGGCCGAAAAGATCGGGCACAAGGAGCGCAGATGGTTGCCTCGCCTGTCGTCCGACAGCGGTTTGGAGGTGGGGGCCGCGGTATTCATCGGCGAGCCGTCCGCGAACTACCCGTTCACCTTTTCGATCTGCCGGTACGTGCCTGGCATCAGCGCCGCGACGCTGGGGCGAACGCAACGTGATGCCTACGCACCGGCTTTTATCGACTACCTGCTGGCGTTGCATGGCCCGGCTCCGGAGGATGCGCCACGCAGTGAATTCAGGGGCTGCGAATTGCAAGCCGTGGACCGGCGCACCAGGGAGCAAATCTCCCAGCTTCCAGCGACGTACCGGCGTGGTGCGCAACGCATCTGGGAGCAGTCGCTGGAGGCCGAAGCCTATGGAGGGCCGCCACGCTGGCTCCACGGTGATCCGCATCCACACAATACGATTGTGACCACCGTTGCGGGCAGGGCCGAGCTGTCCGCCCTGGTGGATTTCGGAGATCTCTGCGCCGGAGATCCAGCTTCGGATTTGGGGATGCTGTGGATGCATTTTACCGAGGAGCCGCGGGAGCAAGCGTTGCAGAGGTACAGCGTCGATCGCGGCATGTCAATGAGGTTGCGCGCCCGTGGTTGGGCGCTGCGCTACGCCATGCTCACCGCGCCACTGGGCGCAGCCGATCCCTTGGGAAAAATCGGCCGGGATACCCTGAAGGTGCTGCTGAAGCCGTGAGCCTGCCGGGCCGGCAGATGCGCAAGTCTGCTGTACAGATGAAAGAATGATGAAAGCATTCCTAGACAAAAGGAATATTCTGGAAGAAAGGTGCCCCTGCCATGAGCCGTAGGACCGATCCGGCCCGCGCTCGGAATTTTGCGTCGGTGCTGCGCGAAACCTTCGCTTCTCCCGGGCGCTCACGCAAGGAAATTGCCGACGCAATCGGCATTAGCGCCGCCTCGGTCACGAGCATTGCCGCCAGCTTGCTGGATCACCAGCTGATTGCCGAGGCCGATGCGGTGGCCGCGGGCCAGGGCAGGCCCCGCGTTCCGCTGAGCGTGGACAGCGAATCGAACCTGGTCATGGGCATCCACCTCGGCCCGCGGGTTACCGGCGTGGTGTTGACCGGATTGGACGGAATCTCCAAGGCGTCGGTCCTCGTTCCGCACGCGGGACTGGATGCCGAAGCCTCGTTTGCGCTGATCATCGAACAGGCGAACCTGCTCATAGCCGAGCACGCCAAGGGGCGTCAGATCCTCGGGACGGGAGTCGCGACCGGTGGCATTGTCGACCGGATCAATGGCCGAATCGTCGAGAACCAGGGCGCAGGATGGAGTGAGGTTCCGGCGGTCAGCATGCTAGCTGACCTGCCCCAGCCGCTGATCTTGGATAACAATGCCAGAGCTGCGGCGCAATCCGAACTCTTTTACGGACATGGAGCCAGGGAATCAGATTTCCTGCTCATGGTGATTACCTCCGATCTCGGGGCGGTGCTGGTCAGCAATGGACAGATCCGTGCCGGATGGTCGCAGCATGCCGGGAACATTGCTCATCTGCAGGTCAGCGACGCAGGATATCCCTGTGCCTGCGGACGCCGCGGATGCCTGCAGGTGATGGCCACGGATGAAGCGACGGTGCGTCGCGCCCACGAGGCGGGGAGGCTGGACGTCAAGGACTATGGGGATATCGACCGGCTTTATGATGCCGGAGATGAGCAGATCCGCTCGCTGGTCACCGAACGGAACGGTTTTGTGGCGCACGCCGCCGCTACCGTATTCGACCTGCTTGACCCCGGGCTGCTGGTGATTGCCGGTACGCCAGCCGAGCGTCCCGAAACCCTGGCCGGGGTGCAGTCTGTCGTGGCCAGCCGGTCGTTGCAAGGACCGCTGGCCGCCCAGCGGGTGGTCTACTCCAGCGATCATGAGCTATCGCTGTCCATTTTTGCCGCCAGCATCATGGTTAACGAAGTGCTGAGCAACCCGCTGAGCTTCATCGAGCGGATGCACGCCGAGGCAATCCGCAAGTAATTTCATGCACAACTGTTGACATCATCCTCCTATCGTGTTTACTTTATTTCATAAAATAAATAAATGTGACGGCAGCCACTGCCTTGGCGCTCGTGCCCGGAATGCCGTAAATCAGGGAGGAAAAGGATGAAACAATCCAAGAAAATCGCGTTCGTTGCGGGGGTGGCCTCATTGGCGCTCCTCGCCACGGGATGCTCATCGTCGAGCACGGCCGCAACCGGCGCCGAAGGATCAGACGCGACCTTGACATTCATGTCGACGGAACCAAAAAGCATCACTCCGCAGAAGGAACCCGGAAGCCAGATCGGCATGGCGCTCTGCGCGAACCTGATGGAGGTCAACTCCCAGAGCCAGAAACTGGAGCCATTGGCCGCCAAGTCCGTCACCAGCCAGGACGCCAAGGTCTGGGACATCGAACTGCAGGACGGATGGACCTTCCACGATGGCACGCCGGTCACCGCACACTCCTTCGCCGAGGCCTGGAACGCGACAGCCACCGGCTCCAACGCCTGGCAAGGCAACGGTACCTTCGTCTCCTTCAAGGGCTACGAAGAACTGAACCCGACCGATGGCAGCAAGGCTTCGACCGAAAAGCTCTCCGGGGTGGAGGTTGTCGACGAAACCCGACTGAGGGTCACCCTGAATGCGCCGAACGCCGACTTCCCGAAGCTGTTGAGCACCAATCCGACCTGCCCCATGCCGGAATCCGCCTTCGAAGACCTGGACGCCTACGAGCAGTCCCCGGTCTCCAACGGCCCCTACAAGTTCATCTCCTGGGACCATAACCAACAGGTCGTCTTGGAGAAATGGGACGGCTTCAAGGGCGCCGAAGGATTCTCCGGCGGTGCGGACAAGCTGGTCGGCAAGATCTACACCGCGGTGGATGCCGCCTACACCGACATGACCGCCGGAAACCTCGACATGATCCGCAATGTGCCGGCGACTATGGTCGACAAAGCGAAGAACCAGCTGGGCGAACAGGCCCTCTACGAGGTGGAAACCGCCTCCAAGCAGCAGACGCTGCAGATCCCCGAATACGTCGAGGAACTGAAGTCCCCGGCATTGCGCCGGGCCATCTCGCTGTCCATCGACCGCGAAGCCATTGCCGCCTCGCTGCTCAAGGGCCATGCGCAAACCTCGGATTCGCTGGTGCCTCCGTCGCTGGGCTCCTATGTGTCCGGCTCCTGCGCCGACTGCGTCTTCGACCCGGAGCGGGCCAAGAAGATCCTGGCCGAGGACGGCGGGTTTGACGGCACGCTGATCATCGAGAGCAACTCCGCCTCGGACCAGCAGCTGGTCCAAGCGCTGACCAAGCAGATCCAGGACAATCTGGGCATCAAGGTGCAGCTGAAGCCCACCCTGGGCACCGAGCTTTCCGAACGCCGCAACAGCCAGAAGCTCGATGGAGCCGTGTTCGGCCTGTGGGGCTGGTCCTACATGTCGCCGGACCAGTACCTGAGCCAGTACGAGACCGGGGGAGACGGCAACACGGTGACCGGCTACTCGAACGACAAGGTCGACAAGCTGCTGCGTGCGGCCCGCGCAGAAATGGACGAAGCCAAGGCCGCGAAGCTCTACACCGAAGCCGAGGCGATCATCGTCGAGGATCTGCCGGCAATCCCGCTGTTCATCCCCACCGACTACGGACTGCAGTCGCAGTGCGCGCAGCTGAACGACGTCCAGGGAGACCTGCAGTACTACCGCGCCGGCTACGGCTGCTAGCAACGGTTCCGTTTGGCTGGTGCGGCCGCACGAAGATCTTGCGGCCGCGCCAGCCACCTATTGTGATGAGGGAGTACCCATGCTGGGCTATACCGTTCGGCGTATCGGGCAGATGATCCCGGTGCTGCTCGGCGCCACATTCATCATCTACGCGTTGACCTTCCTGATGCCAGGTGACCCGATTTCGGCATTGACCGGGGAGCGTCCCTTGCCGGAAGCCACCGTGGCGCAGATCCGCCAGGCCTACCATCTGGATGATCCCTTTTTCGTCCAGTACGGAAACTACATCCTCGGCGTCTTCCGCGGCGATTTCGGCATCGACTTCTTCGGCCGCCCGGTGCTGGGCCTGATCCTGGAACGCCTGCCAACCACGCTGGCCCTCGCCCTGACCGCATGGGTGCTCAAGCTTTTCATCGGCCTGCTCATCGGGGTCTACGGCGGGTTGCGTGCCGGGAAAACCGGGGACCACTTCGCACTGGTCTTCACGGTCCTGTTCATGGGGGTGCCGGGGTTCGTCATCGCGCTGGGCGCCCAAACCTACTTCGGCGTGCACCTGGGCTGGGTCGATCCGGCCGGCATCCGCGCCGGATGGCCGATGGCCTTCATCCTGCCCGCCCTGGTGATGGCGCTGGAGGCCGCCGCCGGCCTGGCCAGGCTGACCCGCACCTCGCTGGTGGACGTCCTGCGCGCCGAGTACCTGCGAACCGCGAAGGCCAAGGGCCTTACTCCGCGGCGCATCATCTGGGGCCACGCGCTGCGCAACGCCATGATCCCGGTGGTCACCTACCTGGGCCTGAGCCTGGCCGGGATGCTCGGCGGGGCAGTGATCATCGAGGCCATCTTCAATCTGCCGGGCATCGGCGGGCTGATGGTCTCCTCCATCAACAACAAGGAAGGCACCGTGGTGGTGGGCATCGCCACCCTGCTGGTGCTGGTCTACCTGGTCTTCAACCTCCTGGTTGACCTGACCTACGGCCTAATCGATCCACGGGTGAGAATATGAGCGCGACAAGCACAACAATCGGCCCCGGCGACGGCGCCCAGGCGGTGGACCGGGCCCCGGCTCCGAGCCGCGGCGCCCACCGGCGCTGGTGGCTGCGCCCCCGGCTGGCCATCTCCGGCACGATCGTGCTGCTGATGATCATCATGGCGGCCTTTCCGCAGCTGTTCACCGGATTCGGCGCCGGACCGACCGAGAACTGCGACATCATGCTCTCCAACCAGGCCCCGAGCGCCGCGCATCTCTTCGGCATCGACATCCAGGGCTGCGACTACTACACGAACGTGATCTACGGGGCCAGGGCCTCCATCCTGGTGGGCATCGTGGTCTCGGCCATCGCCTTCGCCATTGCCGCCCTGGTGGGCGCGATCGCCGGCTACTTCGGAGGCTGGGTGGACGCGGTCATTTCCCGCATCTGCGATATGGCCTTCGGCCTGCCGTTCATCCTGGCGGCGATCGTGGTGCTGCAGCTGTTCGGCCAGCGCAATATCTGGACCGTGATCTTCGCGCTGGCACTGTTCAGCTGGCCCGGCGGGGTGCGCTTCATGCGCTCCTCGGTGCTCGAGATCCGGCACCGCGAATATGTGCAGGCCGCCCGGCTGCTCGGCGCCGGCAACCGGCGCATTATCGCCAAGCACATCGTGCCCAACGCCGTCACCCCGCTGCTGGTGCTGCAGACCCTCGGGGTGGGCGGCATGATCTCCGCGGAAGCCGGGCTGACCTTCATCGGCATCGGGCTGACCCCGCCGGCGGTCTCCTGGGGATTGCAGCTGGCGGCCGCCCGCGACTACATCGACGCCGCACCGCACCTGCTGCTCTTCCCCGCGATCTTCCTGACCATAACGGTGCTCGGCTTCGTGCTCTTCGGCGAAGCGCTGCGCGACGAATTCGACCCGAAAGGAAAGTAATGAGGCAACCGCACCACGCCCCGCGGCCACTGCTGGAAATCCGCGACCTGCGCGTCCAGTTCGCCACGCCCCAGGGCACCGCGACCGCCATCAACGGCGTCGACCTGCAGCTTGCCGCCGGCCAGTGCCTGGGCATCCTGGGCGAGTCGGGATCCGGCAAGTCGGTGACCGCCCGGACCATCATGGGGTTGCTCGACACCCCTCCGGCCAGGGTCGCCGGCGGCGAAATCCTGCTCAACGGCGAAGACCTGCTGTCCATCGGCGCCAAACGCCGCCGGCAGCTGACCGGCCCGTGCATGTCCATGGTGTTCCAGGACGCGCTCAGCGCCCTGAACCCGGTGCATCCGGTGGGCCGGCAGATCGGCGAGCTGTTCCGGGTGCACCGCGGCTACAGCCGCAAGGCCGCGAAGGCCGCGGCCATCGAGATGATGGACCGGGTGCGCATCCCGGCCGCGGCCAGCCGGGTGAACGACTACCCGCACCAATTCTCCGGCGGCATGCGCCAGCGCATTGTCATTGCCATGGCGCTGGCCTTGGGACCCGAACTGCTGATCGCCGACGAACCGACCACCGCCCTGGATGTGACCGTGCAGGCCCAGATTCTGGAGCTGCTCAAGGAGCAGCAGGCGGAGAACAATATGGGCCTGATCCTGATCACCCACGATATTTCGGTGGTGCGCGAGGTCACCGACCAGGTAGCGGTCATGTATGCCGGACGGATCATCGAGCAGGGGCCGACCGCCCAGGTGCTTTCCGCGCCGCGCCACCCCTATACCCGGGGGCTCGCCGAATCCGTGGCCAGTGAAGCGCTCAAGGGTCACCGGCTTCCGGCGATTCCCGGCAGCCCGCCGGACCTGTTGAACATTCCCGTGGGCTGCTCGTTCGCCAACCGGTGTTTCCTGGCCGACGAAGCCTGCACCGCCGCCGTGCCCGCGCTGGAGGCCATCTCGGCCGGACGCCAATCGGCCTGTTTCCATTCCCAGGAGGTACCGAGTCATGCCGCATACAGCCACTGAGCCGCGGACCGGCAAGACAGCATCCGGACCGATTATGGAACTGCGCGATATCAGGATGCACTATCCGGTAGCCCGGCCGCTGCCCTTCGGAGCGAAGAAGGTGCTCAAGGCGCTGGACGGGGTGGACCTGCAGGTGCCCGCCGGGCAGACGCTGGGGATCATCGGTGAGAGCGGCTGCGGGAAGTCCACACTTGCCCGCATCCTCTCCGGGCTGGAAAAGCCCAGCGAAGGCCAGGTGCTCTTTGACGGGGTGGACATCAACGAGCTGCAGCGTGCCGAGCGTGCCCTGATGCGCCGGAACATCCAGCTCATCTTCCAGGATCCCTACGCTTCGCTCGATCCGCGGATGACCATCGAGCAGATCCTGCTTGAACCCTTCGAAATCCATCCCGATCTGGTGCCCCGTGCCCGGCGGCGGGCGAAGATCGCGGAGCTGATGGAATTGGTGGGGCTGAACCCGGATCATTTGAGCCGCTATCCGCATAACTTCTCCGGCGGCCAGCAGCAGCGCATCGGCATTGCCCGCGGCATTGCGCTGAATCCCCGGGTGCTGATCTGCGATGAGGCGGTCTCGGCCCTGGATGTGTCGGTGCGCGCCCAGGTGGTCAACCTGCTTCAGGATCTGCAGCAGGAACTCGGGTTGACCTTCGTGTTCATCGCCCACGACCTGCAGATTGTCCGGCATATCTCGGACAGCGTCGCGACGATGTATCTGGGCAAGGTGGTCGAATCCGGAAGCTACGACAGGGTCTATGAGCACAGCGCCCACCCCTACACCCAGGCGCTGCTCTCCGCGGCGCCCGAACTCCGGCAGGGTTCGAGCACACCGCGTGAATTGATCCTGCTGCAGGGGGATCCGCCCTCGCCCATCGACCCGCCGACGGGGTGCCGATTCCATACCCGCTGTCCCATCGCGCAACCCAGCTGCGCCGCCTCCGAGCCGCGGCTGGACCCGCTGCAGGGTGATCATGCGGCCCGCTGTTTCTTCCCCGGCCCGCTGAACCTCGGCTCAGGCTAGCCGCGCCGGCTTCATCCGGTCATCAAATATTTGCTGTGCGCGCCGCAAGGGCGCCAATCAAAAGGAGAACTACATGGACCTCAAGGTCGGAATCGTCGGCTTCGGACTGCGGGCTTCGCTGCACCGCTACCTGCAACGTCCGGGGGAAGGCAGCGTGGTCCGGATCGTCTGCGATACCAGCGAGCGCGGCCGCGAGGATGCCCGGGCGGCCTTGCCCGAGGCGGAAGTCACCGCGGACCTGCAGGTATTGCTGGACGCCGGCCTCGACGCGATCCTCGTCCTCACCCCGGATTTCACGCACCGCGACGTAGTGCTCCGCACGCTGGAAGCGGGTATCCCCACCTTTGTCGAAAAGCCCCTGGACATCACCCTGGAGCGCGCCGACGAGATCCTGGCCGCCGCCCAGCGCACCGGCACCAGATTGTACGTCGGGCACAATATGCGCCATATGCCGGTGATCTGGCAGATGAAGCAGCTGATCGAACAGGGCGCCATCGGCGAGGTGAAGGCCGTGTGGTGCCGGCACTTCGTGGGCAATGGCGGAGATTACTATTTCAAGGACTGGCACGCCGAACGCCAATACAGCAATACCTTGCTCTTGCAGAAAGGGGCCCACGATATCGATGTCATCCACTGGCTGGCCAACGGCTACAGCACCCAGGTCTCCGGCGTCGGATCGCTGGCGGTCTACGGCCAGGTGGAGGACCGGCGGAATAATGCGGACCTGCGCCTGCGCGACTGGTTCTCCCTGGAGAACTGGCCGCCGTCCGCGCAGCGCGGCCTGAACCCGAAGCTTGATGTGGAGGATCTGTCGATGGTCCAGATGAAGCTGGATAACGGGGTGCTGGCCTCCTATCAGCAGTGCCATTTCACCCCCGACTACTGGCGCAATTACACGGTCATCGGCAGCGCCGGAAGGTTGGAGAACTTCGGTGACGGCCCCGGGGACTTCATCCACGTGTGGAACACCCGCACCACGCATGGTTTCGCCGAACCGGATCTGAAGGTTGAGATCAAGGGTGATGATGCGGGCCACGGCGGCGCCGACCCGAATCTGATCGCCGAATTCCTGCGTTTCGCCCGTGATGGGGGAGCGACCGAAACCTCGCCGCTGGCTGCCCGGGCTGCCGTCGCCGTGGGTGATTTGGGTGCCCGTTCGCTGCGCTCGTCGGGGCAGACGCTGCAGATTCCCGGTCTGGAGGAAGGGCTGGTCAGCTACTTCGAAGCGGACCAGCAGGCGCAGCACGTCAACTAGGGAGCCGTCATTTGGCCAGGTGGCTTCCGAACGCTCGGCGGAACCGCGGCCGGGCGGGATTCGATGGGTGATCCGTCTGGTCCCGGCGCGCAAGAGTGTGCCACCTGGCGCAATGGTGCAGCTGGAGCCGGAGGAGAACCCCGCATTGGCGGTGCAGCCGCGCCTTGCCGCCCAGGCGCCTGCCTTGGGCCGGTCCAATGGGCCGAAGGCATTCGCGCGCGCCTCGCTCTGGCCTCTGGTTCCGCCGCACCGCGTAGGATAACGTGTTTTCCACGTACCCCTTTTCGTTGGTGCATAGGCCCTGAAGGAGAAGCAGATGTCCAAGAAGACCTCGCCGGAACCGATCCGCGATCAAGCGCACGATCACTTGCTGACACCGCAGAACTGCGTCTTGGCGCTGATCGATTACCAGCCCGAGCAGTACGGCACCGTCACCTCGGCCACCCGTGAGCGGATCGACTTGAACGTCGTGGCGCTGTGCCGCCTGGCCATGAAATACGAGATTCCGGTGGTGCTCTCCACTGTCGGCGTGGACATGGGCGTGAACGAGGGCACCGCGCAGCACATCAAGGACGAGCTGCCCGGAGTGCCGGAGATTGACCGCAGCGGTGTCAATGCGTGGGAGGACGCCGAATTTCGTGGGGCCATCGAGGGCAGCGGCCGCCGCAAGGTGGTGATGGCCGGGCTGTGGACCGAAGTCTGCCTGACCTTCCCGACCTTGGACATGCTGGCCGAAGGATACGAGGTCTACCCGGTAGCCGATGCCGTGGGAGGAATTTCGCAGGTGGCCCACGATCGGGCCTTCGACCGGATGATCTCGGCCGGCGCACAGCCGGTGACCGCGATTTCTTTCGGCGGGGAGCTGATGCGTAATTGGGCACGCGGTGACTCGGATAAATTGCGCGAGATCATGCGCTGGTACTTCCCGCTGAAGCACGAGCTTGACGCTGCCGGGAAGTAGCAAAGAAGCGGTGGTCGATGGCGGTTGCTTGCGTATTTCAGTGTTCGGTCCAATATTCTATTGCTGTTCGCAAGTTGCCGTTCGAAAAGGCTGTATCGATGACCGTAAGCACGGGAGATAATTTCTACCAGCATGGCCTGCGGCGCATGCGCGGCCGGGATCCGCAGGAGAAAAACAGGTCCGCCAGCACCCTGGAGTTATTCTTCGACCTGACCTTCGTCACCGCCTTCGGCGTGGCCGGTAGCGAGCTGGCCCACGGCATCGAGGTAGGCCATTATCTGCCGGCCATCGTTTCCTTTGTCATCGCCTGCTTGGCGATCGTCTGGGCCTAGGCCAACTATGCCTGGTTGGCCTCGGCCTTCGATAATGACGATTGGCTGTTCAGGAGCCTGACGCTGGTGCAGATGGCGGGCGTCATCGTGCTGGCGGTCGGCATCCCGATGATGTTCCAATCCATAGATCATGGGGCGGTGCTGGATGCCAATGTGATGGTAGTCGGCTACATAGTCATGCGCATCGCGCTGATCGGGCAATGGCTGCGTGTCGCCCGGCAGGACCCGCAGCACCGAGTGGTGGCCCGCGGAAACGCTATCGGCGTGGGCATCGCGCAGATCGGCTGGACCTCGTTCCTTTTCCTTCCGCTGTCGCTGGTTCCGGCCTTGGTCTGCCTGGCGATTTTCTGGGTCATCGATTTCAGTGCGCCATTGATTGCCGAGAAGGAGGCCCGTCGGCGCGGCGAATCAGGCATTCCCTGGCATGCCCACCACATTGCCGAACGCTATGGCTTGATGGCCATCATCGCTCTCGGCGAATGCATCGTGGGAACGCTGGCGGCGGCCCGCGCGATCTCGGCGGGCTCTAATTGGAGCTTTGAGAGCGTGGTGGTGGTCTCGGTAGGCGTGCTGATCTCTTTCAGCCTGTGGTGGGCATACTTTCAGCTGCCCTCCGGGCCGGTCCTGCATCAGCGGCGCGACAAGGCTTCCGCGTGGATTTACGGTCATATTGCCCTGTTCACATGCATCGCCGCGATTGGTGCCGGGCTGCATACGGTCGGCTACGCCTATGACCCGCAGGCCGCCACGGATCCGGTCGTGGTGATCCTCGCCTTGGCGATTCCGGTATTCATCTTCATGCTGATCATCGCCTCGTTGCTGACCTGGTTGCTGGACGCTGCGATGTTTACCCTGGCGCATCTACCGACGTTTCTGATGCCGCTGGCTGCGGTCCTGCTGAGCCAATGGGGCCTTCCGGTCTGGGCTTGCCTGCTGGTGCTGCTGTGCTCGCCGCTCACCGTGATTGTCGTGTATGAACTAGGTTATTGGCGAAAGCTGGCGGTGACCCTCGACCGTGCGCTGCAGCATCCGGCGCGGTAGTTGAGCACTTTCGGAAACACGGTGACGCACGCCGCCGGCGGCGTCGGCTGCGTAATCCCGGCCAGAGACCCGGGACGCTAATCCTTGATGGTCAGCGCGTGCAGTTGGTCCATGCTGCTGAAAATCCGGCTTGCCCCGGCCGCCAGCAGGTCCTCGGCCGCGGTGCTGCTGGGACCGCCATTGGCGAAGCCGAACACCGTGGCGCCGGCTGCCACCCCGGCGGTGACTCCGGTGACGGTATCCTCGATGACCAGCGCCTGAAGCGGGTCAATTTGCAGGGCCGCGGCGGCTGCCAGATACACATCCGGTGCTGGCTTGCTGCGCGGATACTCCATGCCGCTGAATACGCGATCTCCAAACCAGGGGGCCAGGCCGGTAACCGAAAGCTGCATTTCCACTTTGCCTCGATCCGCGCCGGTGGCGCAGGCGATCTTTGACCCGTAGGTCTTGGCGATCGCGGCTACCGCGTGGGCCGCGCCGTCGATCGGGGCCAGCGCGCTGCGCAGCGCATCATCTCGGCGTGCGCGGAATCTGGTGAGCCACGCACCGTCGATGCGGAATCCGGTGTGCGCGAAAATCGGTTCCCATTGGTCCTTCAGTGCCTTGCCGATAAAAATCTCTAGGCAATCCTGCACGCCGATCTCCCAGCCCAGCTCGAGCAGCATAGTGCGGAGGACCGAATTGGTGATCAGTTCGGAGTCTACGAGGACGCCGTCGCAGTCGAAAAGCACGGCGGAGAAGCGGGGTATCACGATGGTTGTGGCCTTTCGCGGAAGTGGCAGAGGGCTAGGCGGAAGGGAACTGAGGCAGGATCCGGGCTAGCGGTGCGAGTTCGGGCTGCTGCTCGGCCTCCTTGAGCACGCGTTCCAGGGTTGCGTCGTGAATTGGCTTCGCCTTGCGGTAAAGCTGCTGGCCGGCGTGCGTCAGCTCGGTGTAGATGCCGCGTCGATCATCGGCGCAGAGCACCCGGGAGAGCAGGGCGCGATCTTCCAAACGGCTCACCAGGCGTGTGGTGGCGCTGGGGCTCAGTGCGGTCGCCCGGGCCAGTTGCGCCATGCGCATATGCCAGCCGTCCTGCCGGTTCAGCGCGTCCAGAAGTGTGTACTCCACCACAGACAAGCCGACTTCTGCGCTGAGGTCTTTTTCCAGTGCGGACTCGATAATTCCGTGCAAGGCCGCCAATGTACGCCACCCGTGGGCACGGATTTCGACCGCGTCGTCTGCGATTCCCACTTCATCCTCCAAAATGATTGCTTGCGCGCATTAATTGCGTGTGCAACTATTTAACCCATCGGCGCAATAACAAGCGTCTGCAACTATTTTTCAAGTTTATCAGGAGTAAGCAAATGCCACTGGGACTCATCGCGCTGGCCCTAGGTGCCTTCGGCATCGGGCTCACCGAATTTGTGATCATGGGCCTGCTGCCCGAGGTGGCGGCGGACTTCGGCGTCAGCGAAGCGGCCGCAGGATGGCTGATCTCCGGCTACGCGCTGAGCGTGGTGGTCGGCGCTCTCGGGCTGACCGCCGCCACCGTGCGCCTGCCGCGCAAACCGGTATTGGTGGGGCTGCTGGTGCTGTTCATCATCGGCAATACGCTCACCGCCATCGCCCCGGACTATATGGGGGCCATGATCGGGCGGGTGATCGCCGCACTATGCCACGGCGCCTTCTTCGGCATCGGCACCGTCGTCGCCGCGGATCTGGTGCCCGAGGCCAAGAAGGCGCGGGCCATCGCCATCATGTTCACCGGACTGACCGCCGCCAATGTCCTTGGCGTTCCCTTCGGAACCTTCCTGGGCCAGCAGGCGGGGTGGCGTTCCACCTTCTGGGCCATCTCCGGCATCGGGGTGCTCGCACTGATCGGCATCCTGCTTCTGGTGCCGGTGCTCCGGCATGCCGCCGAAGCGGTATCCCTGCGCAGGGAGCTGAGCGCCTTCGCCTCCCTGCAGGTGTGGCTCTCGCTGGGTGTCACGGTGCTTGCCTATGGCGGGATGTTCGGTGCCTTCACCTACATCGCCTACACGCTGACCGAAGTATCCGGCTTTGCCTCCGGAGCCGTCCCATGGCTGCTGGTGCTCTTCGGCGTGGGGCTATTCGTTGGCAATTGGTTCGGCGGACGCATGGCCGACCGGAACATCGACCGCACGCTGCTGATCTTCATCGCCTCCCTGGTTGTTGTCCTGGTGGGCTTCGGTGCTCTGGCGGCAAGCCCGATAGCCACCGTCGTGGCCCTGCTGCTCATGGGTGGATTCGGCTTCGGCACCGTTCCCGGCCTGCAAAGCCGCATCATGCGCTACGCCGGGACTGCCCCGACGCTGGCTTCCGGAGCAAATATCGGCGCCTTTAATGTCGGCAATGCCCTCGGCGCTTGGGCCGGCGGGGTGGGCATCGCCGTGGGGCTTGGCTACACCTCGCCGATCTGGATTGGCGCCGCCATCACCCTCGCCGCGCTGCTGTTGATGCTGCTGGCCGCCTCGTTGGCCAAGCGGGAGCCGTCGACTGCGCGAACCGCGGTTATGGCAGCAAACTAGGCCGCAGGCTTTCACCGACCGGGCTTTCACCGCTCAACTAACCACTGAATGACCAGAAAAAATTCTCAAAGGGAGTCCCATGACCAATTCAATCCCAAACCTCACGCTCAATAACGGCATCGAAATGCCGCAGCTGGGCTTCGGAGTCTTCCAAGTGCCAAATGAGCAGACCACGGCAGCCGTCGCCGCCGCGCTGGACGCTGGCTACCGCAGCATTGACACCGCCGCGATCTACGGCAACGAAGAAGGTGTGGGCAAGGCCCTGGCCGAGTCCGGCATAGCCCGTGATCAACTGTTCATCACCTCCAAGCTCTGGATCGCCGATATGGGCTACGAGCAGACCCTCGAAGCCTTTGGGGCGAGCCTTGAACGCCTGGGCCTGGACTACTTGGATCTATTCCTGATCCACTGGCCGGCGCCCGCGAAAGATCTCTACGTCGACTCGTGGAAAGCGCTCGAAAAGCTCTATTCCGAGGGGAAAGTCCGTGCCATTGGCGTATCGAACTTCCAGCCGGGGCATCTGGAAAAGCTGGTCGAGGCGGCGGACATCGTTCCGGCGGTCAATCAAGTCGAGCTGCACCCGGCACTGCAGAATAGCGAAGTGATCGCCGCGAACGCCAAGCACGGCATCGCCACGGAAGCCTGGAGCCCACTGGCGCAGGGAGCGCTGCTGAGCGAGGAATCGATTCTGGCGATTGCCGCAATGCACAAGGTCACCGCCGCGCAGGTGATCCTGCGCTGGCACCTGCAGGAAGGAAGGATTATTATCCCGAAGTCGGTCACCCCTGCGCGGATCGCCGCCAACCTAGACCTGTTCGGCTTTGAGCTCTCCGCTGACCAGATGTCCGCGATTGATGCCCTGGACCGGGATGGCCGCACCGGTCCAGATCCGGACGCCTTCAACGGCTGATAATGAACTGCTTCTAAACGCCCGTCCCTTTCGAAGGGCGGGCGTTTTCCGTACCCGGAGCCATTCCGCGGCCACCATAAAAAGGCGGCGGCGGTGGGTAGAAAGCCATCGGGCATGCTCGCGGGACAGTGACCGACATGCAAAAGAGGGTTTTGCCTAGCGGTTTCGTGCCTAGTGTGGAAGTGACTGCGTATTCCTGCCTCAGCTGATTACCAGCCGCTGCACCGTACTGCGGATGGCGTTGATGACATCGTTTACCGTGCCGCGGTGCAAATGCTCCGCCCGCAGTAGAAGGTCGATTTGTCGACCTGAGTTCAAGTCTTTGATTGGTCGTAAAATCACCGTTTCATCCAGGGTGTTGCGCGCCGTGTACCGCGGCAAGATTCCTAGGCATTTGCTGGCTTCAATCAATGCCCCGGCGGTGGCGTAGTCATTGACTCGGTGCTCCACCATCGGTGCCCGGCCGGCGAGGGCGGCGATGGTCTCCAGGACGTCGGCCGGCGAATAGCCAGAACGCGAGACCACCCACCGCTCGTCGATCACTTGTTCCGGGGAAAGCTCGGAGTACGCTGCCAACGGGTGATCGCGGTGAATTGCGATATCCAAGGGTTCAAAGGCCAGCGGGATCACGGCAATGCGTTCTTCCGGCCAAGGCGCGGTATGCGGCATGCGGTGGGCCAGCACCAAATCGTAGCCGGAGGTCAGTGCCGGGAAGTCCTGTTGCGAGACATCCTCATCGGAGAAGCGCAGCGGGGGTAGCTCCCCTTCCGGGTAGGTCAGCAGCGGAGCGAAGATCGTCTGCCCGATGGAGTGGAACCCCGCGATATGTATTGGCACCTCGAGGTCTTGGTCCTGTGTGCGGATCTTCGCCTCGACCTCGGCCAAGGTCGAGGCAACCGAGGCGGCGGCCGAAGCCAGCAACTTTCCCTCGGCCGTTAGCACCAGCCGGCGTCCATCCTTCTGAGTCAGCGCGGCTGGGAAGCCGCGCTGCAACTGCGCGAGGTGTTGGGACACGGCCGACGGCGAGACGTACAGGGCCTTCGCGACCGCGTTGACGCTGCCTAAATCCGCTAGCTCGCGAAGAATCCGCAACTGATGTAATTCCATGAAGTAAATACTAAATCGTTAGATCAGGAAATCGAAGTTCGTCTAAGGTTTCTTCCCATGCTGTTGGGTGCGACACTTGAAACAACCCCCAAGTCTGTCGTGCACGCACCCCGATGCCCGATCCCAAAGGAACCAGCATGAAAGCACTGTACAAGTCCGGACCAAATGCCGGACTGGAACTCGTCGACCGGCCAGAGCCGGAGGTCGGCGTCCACGATGTCAAAATCCGTGTGATGACCGCCGGAATCTGCGGCACCGATCTGCACATCGAAGCCTTTGACGATGCAGCGAAGGCCATGATCAACACCCCGCTGGTCCCCGGCCACGAATTCTACGGCGAGGTCGTCGAGGTCGGCTCGTTCGTGCAAGGCGTTAAGATCGGTGACCGGGTTTCCGGCGAAGGCCACGTGGTCTGCGGCCTGTGCCGCAACTGCCGGGCCGGGCGCCCCCATATGTGCATCAACGTCAACTCCGTCGGCGTGCAGCGCGATGGCGCGTTCGCCGAATACGTAGCGATCCCCGAAAGCAACGTATATGTTCACCGCGACGAGCGCATCACCCCGCTGCTCGGCGCTATCTTCGACCCATTCGGCAACGCCGTGCACACCGCGCTGCAGTTCCCCATGGTCGGCGAAGACGTGCTCATCACCGGAGCCGGCCCCATAGGCCTGATGGCCGCCGCGGTGGCCCGCCATGCCGGCGCCCGCAATATCGCCATCACCGACGTGTCCGAGCAGCGCCTGGAGCTGGCCCGCACCATGGGCGTGGACCTGGCGATCAACGTGGCCCAACAGCGAATCGCCGAAGCCCAGAAGGAATTGGGAATGCGCGAGGGTTTCGACTTCGGCATGGAAATGTCTGGTCACAAGACCGCGTTGCCCGAAATGATCGAAAACATGAACCACGGCGGCAAGATCAGCATGCTCGGCCTGCCCAGTGAATCGATCGATATCAACTGGGGCAAGGTCGTCACCCACATGCTCACCCTGAAGGGCATCTACGGGCGCGAAATGTTCGAGACCTGGTACGCCATGAGCGCCATGCTCACCACCTCTGATATTTTGCGTGAACGCGTCGCCTCGGTGGTCACCGACTTCCTGCCGGCTACCGAATGGCAAGCAGGCTTCACCGCCGCTCGTGGGGGACACGGCGGCAAAGTTGTTTTGGACTGGACAGTTTTCTAGGAGATATGACATGTATACAGATATGAAAGACCAGCTGTCCGCGGAACTGGAGCAGCTTAAGGATTCGGGCCTCTTCAAGGCCGAACGCCACATCGACTCGGCGCAGTCCGCATCGATCATGGCCGGCTCGCTGGGAAGCGAATCCCGCCGGGTATTGAACTTCTGCGCGAATAATTACCTAGGTCTGGCCGACGACCAGCGCATCATCGACGCGGCCAAGAACGCCATGGATGATCGCGGCTTCGGCATGGCCTCGGTCCGCTTCATCTGCGGCACCCAGGACCTGCACCTGGAACTTGAAGCCAAGCTCTCGGCATTCCTCGGAACCGAAGACACCATCCTGTTCTCCAGCTGCTTCGATGCCAACGGCGGTGTCTTCGAATCCCTGTTCGGCGCCGAAGACGCGATCATCTCCGACGCGCTGAACCACGCGTCGATCATCGACGGCATTCGCCTGTCGAAGGCGGCACGCTTCCGCTACAAGAACCAGGACATGGAAGACCTGGAAACCCAGCTGCAGGCGGCCGCCGCCATGAACGACGGCGCCGGTGCCCGGCGTACCATCGTCGTCACCGATGGCGTGTTCTCCATGGACGGATTCTTGGCCCCGCTGGAAGCGATCTGCGACCTGGCGGACAAGTACGGCGCACTGGTGATGGTCGATGATTCCCACGCGGTGGGCTTCATGGGCTCCAACGGTGCCGGAACCCCGGAGCACGCCGGCGTCTCGGACCGGGTTGACATCTACACCGGAACCTTCGGCAAGGCGTTGGGCGGTGCCTCGGGCGGCTACGTTGCCGGCCGCGGGGAGATCGTGGCGATGCTCCGCCAGAAGGCACGCCCATACCTGTTCTCCAACTCGCTGGCCCCGTCCATCGTGGCAGCCACGCTGACCGCCCTTGACCTGGTGGCAGGATCCGGAGATTTGCGCGAGAAGCTCTTCGAAAACGCGGCGCACTTCCGCCGCCGGATGACCGAGGAGGGCTTCGACCTCCTCGACGGCGAGCACGCGATCATCCCGGTCATGTTCGGGGACGCGGTCAAGGCCGCTGAAGTCGCCGGCAAAATGCTGGAGCATGGCGTCTTCGTCACCGCGTTCAGTTTCCCTGTCGTGCCGAAGGGGGCCGCGCGCATCCGTGTGCAGCTCTCCGCCGCGCATTCGGCCGAGGACATCGAGGCCTGTGTGCAGGCTTTCGTCGCCAGCCGCTAAGCAGCAACACCAAACCGCCCGTGCTTCCGTTCCCGGATGCGCGGGCGGTTTTGCGTGTACGCCCGGCATGGGCATTGTGGCACCAGTTAGGTGGTGCCACAATGATATGTGGGGCCAACTCGGGGAAGGCCAATAGTGCTATATCTGAATTTGTTTGGGGAACAGCGGCTCACCGCGTGGGGCGCTGATGTTCTCTCGGGCCGATCGCGGGCACTTGAATTGTTGGCCTATCTGGTGTTGCATCCCGGAGTCCAAATACCACGGCTGCTTTTAGCGGGAACCTTCTGGCCGGAATCCAGCGACTCCCAAGCACAAACGAATCTGCGCCGCGAACTTCATAACCTGCGCATCGGGCTCGGCGAGGTGGACTGCCTGGGCACTGCCGATGGGGCCATTTCCTGGTTGGGCAGTGCCGGGATTCGCGTAGACGCCCAAATTTTCGCCGAACAGCGGGCCAAAGCAGAGGCTGCCACCGCGCGCGGAGATGATCAGCGATTCTTGGATCATGCCGAACTAGCGGTAGCCGAATACCTGGGTGAGCTGATGCCCGGTAGCTACGCCGACTGGGTGTTGCATTCGCGTGAACGGCTCGCGGGGCAGTGCGCGCAGTTGTGCGCCCAGGCCACCGATGGATGGCTGAACAGGGGCCAGGGCCATCGAGCACTAACCATGGCGCAGAGACGCTTGGATGTCCAACCCTTGGAGGAGGCCGGGTATCGGGACCTGATGCGCGTGCAGATGTCGCTGGGCGAAGATACGGCGGCCATGTACACCTTCCATAAGTGCGCTGAGGTTCTGGACAACGAACTGGGCGTCGCTCCGGGCCGCGATACCCAGTCGCTGATTCAAAAAATGCTGCCTCGGATGCAACCCGGTGCCCAACGCACGTCAAGTCCACGAAGCGAATCGGCCGATGGCGGACCGGAAAGCACTGGGCGTGAAACCGAGACGAACACCCTGAAACAGCTCTGGGCCGAGACGGTGCGCGGAAAACGATCAATGGTAGTGCTCCAAGGCGGGCCGGGAGTAGGCAAGACCCACCTGGCCCGACAGCTCGAAATCCATGCCCGCGCTACCGGCGCCTTGATTGCCCGAGCACGCTGCGTGGACTCCGGTGGGCTCATCCCGCTTGCGCCGGTGGCCGGTTGGTTGCGTGATCGAGCCTTCGCCCCGCTGCTGGCTGGATTGCCAGTGGAGCTCAAGCGCGAGGTGGGCAGGTTGCTGCCCGGGCTGCTGGGCGAGCCGCAACGCGCCGAAGCCCACGCGGGAAACCGGGCTATGGTCGATGCCTGGCAACGCTACAGGTTTTTCGAAGGGCTGGCCCGCGCGATGGGTACCGCGGGCCGTCCGATACTTTTGATCCTCGATGACCTGCACTGGTGTGATGCCGACACCGCGGCCTGGATATCTTTCCTGTTTTCCGGACCTCATGCCAGCCAACTCCTGCTCGTGGCCACCATGCGCACCCCAGACGCCGCTTGCAGCCCCGCCGTGGCGGGAATGCTAACCACGCTGCGAAACGCCGGCGCGCTGGGCGAACTGAGCCTCGAACCGCTGGGGGTCGAGCAGAGCGCCGAACTTGCTGCACGAGTTCGCGGCCAGGCGCTGACCGGCTCCCAAGGTAAGCTCTTGCACGCCGCGACGGGCGGATACCCGCTGTTCATTCTCGAAGCGGCCCGAGCTGCCTCATCATCCGGGGATCTGCAGGGCACTGGATTCCATGCGGTGCTTGATCATCGATTCGAACAGCTCTCACCCGCGGCCAAGCACTTGGCGGAGCTTGCCTCCGCGTACGGCCGCGAAATCACCCTTGACCTGCTCAGCGAGGCAGCAGATCTGGAGAATCATGACCTGGTCGGTGCGGTGGATGAACTGTGGCGATTGGGAATTCTGCTACCGGCAGGAAATGGTTATGACTTCGTGCATCATCTGGTGCGCCGGGCAGCCTACGAGAAGGTTACTCCGGCCAACCGTTGGCTGCTTCACCGCAGGCTGGCCCAATCCCTGGAATTACTGCACTCCGCAAATCTCGACCCGGTAGCCGCGGTGCTCGCCGAACAATACGCGCTGGGTTCAAACCCCGGTCGGGCCCTGGATTTTGCGCTCAGCGCCGGAGCGGCGGCTTCAAGGATCTATGCAAATTCAACCGCACTGGTCAACTTCCGTACCGCTTTGGAACTGATCTCCGCCCAGCCTGCCGGGCGCGAACGCGACGAACGGGAGCTTTCCACCCGGACGGCCATGTCCTCACCGCTGACCGCGTTGCGCGGCTACTCGGCACCCGAACTACTGGACAATCTCGAACGCACGGCGCAGTTGGCCCAAGAATTGGGCCACCCGAAGGCTCTCGCCGCAAGCCTGATCGGGCTGTTCGCCGGGCGCTACGTCGAAGGCAAGAACCCGTTGTGCCACAGCATTGGGGTGCGCGCCCTGGAACTGTCGCAAGGAGATGCCGACCTGACTGGCCAATCGCATTTCGCGGTGGCGGGTGGTGCGTTGGCTCTGGGCCGGCATCAGGAAGCCATCGAGCATTTTGCCGCCTGCTACGAGAGCGGACAGAACGGCTATTCGTTCATCCTGGGCACACGGCTTGAAATCCATGCGCGAGCGTGGGCCTCGCACGCGCATTGGCTTGCCGGCCACACGGAGCAGGCCCTGCGCTTAGGCTCAGAAGCGCTGACCAGGGCGGCCGCCTCCGGGCATCCCTATACCAGGGCGGTGGCTCTGGGGTATGTGTGCCTACTGCATCAGCTTGCCGGGGACCGGGCGGAACTGAGCCTGCGGATCGCTGAACTACTTAAAATATGCCGCCGCTACGAGATCGCCTACTACGGGCAGTGGGCCGAGATCTTCGCCGGGTGGTACGCCGGCGGCAGCGCAGGAATCACCCGGATCCACGAAGGCATCAGTGCCCTCGAGGCACAAGGTGCGCTGGCGAGGATGCCCTACTGGCGCATGCTGCTGTCGGATGCGCTCGCCGACCACGGCCAGTTGGATCTGGCCCGCACCGAATTGGATGCAGCACTGCGGCAGGCCGAAGAACTTGGGGAGTGCTGCTGGAGCCCGGCCCTGCTGCGGCTACGCGAACGGTTGGGATAGCACGGCTGCGAACGCTGCGAACGCCAGACGAACGCGCGGGCTCCTAGCGTGGGTAAAACCCAGCAAGAGAACCGAACGAAGGAGTTGGTCATGGGTAGCAAGACAGAAATCCTTGCAGACCTCGCGGCAGCGCTGCGCGGGCCGCTGACCTTGCCCGAGGACCCCGACTATGACAAGGTCCGCGCCGTATACAACGCGATGATTGACAAATATCCGGCAGCCATTGCCCGCGTGGCGGACACCGCGGACGTGATCACCTGCGTGAACTTCGCGCGCGAGCACGAGCTTCTCCTCGCGGTACGCGGCGCCGGGCACAACGCCGGAGGCCTGGGCATCGCCGACGACGCGCTGGTCATCGACTTGGGGGCGCTGCGTAGCACCACCGTGGACCCTGCGGCGCACACCGTGCGGGTCGACGGCGGCGCCACGTGGGCAGATGTGGACCATGCAACGGTGGCCTTCGGCCAGGCAACCCCGAGCGGCTTCATTGCCTCCACCGGCGTGGGAGGCTTGGCCTTGGGCGGCGGCATCGGCTACCTGACCCGGCGCTTCGGACTGACGGTGGATAACCTGCTCTCCGCCGATGTGGTGCTCGCCGATGGCGCCCTGGTCACCGCCGATGAGAACCGCCACCCGGACTTGTACTGGGCCCTGCGCGGGGGAGGCGGAAACTTCGGGGTCGTCACCTCCTTCACCTTCCGCACCCACGACATCGGCGAGAACGGGATCATTATCGGCGGGCCGGTGCTCTACGACATCTCCGACACCACCGAGGTCATGCGCTGGTACCGGGAAATACAGCCTTCGCTGCCGGAGGAACTTTCGGGCTGGATCGGGTTGCTGACCATCCCGGGTGCCGCGCCGTTCCCGGAGGAGCTGTGGGGCCGGCAGGCCTGCGGGATCCTCTGGTGCTACACCGGAGCCCATGAGCTGGCCGAGCAGGTGATGGCCCCGGTGAAGGAATTCGGCAACCCGCTCTTGGTGGGGCCGCACGAGATGCCGTTCAACATCCTGCAGCAGGCCTTCGATGCGCTCTACCCGGCGGGGATGCAGTGGTACTGGAGAGCGGACTTCGTCACCGAGCTGACCGACACCGCGATCGAGGTCCACAACTACTTCGGTGCGCAGCTTCCCACGGGCCACTCCACCATGCACCTGTATCCCATCGACGGGGCGGCAGCACGTGTTCCGGTCGAGGACACGGCCTTCGCCTACCGCCAGGGCGGCTGGGCCGGAGTCATCGTCGGGGTGGATCCAGATCCGGCCAAGGCCAAGCTGATCACCGATTGGACGCAAGCCTATTCCGAGGCCCTGCATCCGACCACCGCGGGAGGCGCATACGTCAACTTCCTGATGGACGAGGGCGAGGATCGGGTGAAGAGCGCTTACCGGGAAAACTATGAGCGGCTGAGCCACATTAAGGCCGTCTATGACCCGGGGAACTTGTTCCGGGTGAACCAGAACATCGTTCCGGCGCAGGGCCGCAGGGAGCGCCAATACCGCTAGACGGCTACGCCACACTGGATAGTGAGCCACCTCAGCGCATTGCTGGGGCGGCTCACTTTGTCCGAAATACCGGATTCAATTTGGCCGCGGAACTTCACTGGCCAGGTTCTATTGAATAGTCTCTGAGGAGGCCCTCAGGGCACACCTCAGAGGCAGGGGTGCCCTCACACGCAGTGAACCCAAGGAATCAAGGTAGATGAACACCCACTTACTGACCAACATCTCCCAGCTGTGCACCGTAGACCGCGAGGGCACCGTGCTCAGCAACGCGGCGGTGCTGATCCGCGATGGAATCATCGATTGGGTGGGTGCAGCGCAGCAGGCACCGTCGGCAGAGAAGGTCACGGATCTGGACGGACGCGCGGTCCTGCCCGGTTGGGTGGATTCGCACAGCCACCTGATCTTCGCCGGAGATCGCGCGGATGAATTCGTGGCCCGGATGGCCGGGGAAGACTATGCGGCGGGCGGAATAGCCGTGACTACCACGGCTACCCGGGCCACCGATGACCAAGCGCTGCGTGAGCTGGTATCCGCACGCCGGGCGGAAGCCTTGGCCATGGGCACCACCTGGATGGAAACCAAAACCGGCTACGGGCTGACCCTCGATGAAGAGGTCCGCCACGCACGGTTGGCCCGGGAGCTGGTCGATCAGGTGACCTTTCTCGGCGCACACCTCGTCCCTGCCGGACGGGACGCGGACGAGTACACCGCGGAGGTGGCCGGACCGATGCTTGACGCCGTGGCCGGAACCGTAGATTTCGTGGACGTGTTCTGCGAGCGCGGAGCCTTCAGCGAAGCGCAATCGCGCAAGGTGCTGCAAGCGGCAAAGGATCGGGGATTGGCCACCAAGATCCACGGAAACCAGTTAGGCCCGGGCGCCGGCACTCGACTGGCGGTCGAATTCGGCAGCCTCTCGGTGGACCACGTGAACTATCT
This sequence comes from Glutamicibacter sp. AOP12-B1-11, assembly GCF_052379245.1. Lineage (NCBI taxonomy): Bacteria > Bacillati > Actinomycetota > Actinomycetes > Micrococcales > Micrococcaceae > Glutamicibacter > Glutamicibacter sp. AOP12-B1-11. Next base: position 97,734 of record NZ_JBQSYL010000005.1, read on the forward strand.
GGAGCTCGGCGACATCGATGCGCTCGCCGGAACCTGGTCCGCGTGGAATGCCCGGCAGCGCACGGGCGACCGCGGAGTGGTCGCCACCTGCCTTCCGGCCTGCGACTTGTCCACCCGCCAGCCGCTGGCTCCGGGGCGTGAACTGTTGGACGCCGGAGTGGTGATCGCCTTGGCCAGCAACTGCAATCCCGGCACCAGCTACACCAGCAACATGAATTTCTGTGTGGCGACGGCGGTGCTGCAAATGAATCTCAGCCTCGCCGAAGCGATTGAGGCAGCCACCATGGGCGGCGCGATGGCGCTCGGAGTGGCAGATAAAGTCGGCTCGATCGAGGTCGGGAAGCGCGCGGACCTGCACGTACTTCAAGCTCCCACGGCGGCTCACCTTGCCTATCGTCCGGGAATGCCTCTGACCCACAGCGTGTATCGGGCCGGGGAACTGGTCAGCGGCCGAGGATGAACTTTCCGTCCGGAGTTTGCGGGAACTCGCGTGTTTCGGTGCGGGCAAAGACGCTTACGGACCAGGGGGAATCATCCGAAAAAGGGTTCAGATGCCAATCCGCGTAACGGTGAGTGAGCAGCAGCTCGGTCGTCTTCGAAGCTTCATCTTGATCTTTTGGGCCGCCGCGCAACGCGCTGGTAGTTCCGAGAATGAGTGCACCTTGGGGTCTAAGCAGTTCGCCAAGCAGTGCAAAGCAGGTGCTGAACTCGGCCGGGCTCAGGAACGCAGGAACATTTCCCGACAGCAGTATTGCATCGTAGGCAACGGGAAGCTCGGCACGGACTAAATTATCAACGGAAATCTCGGTGGCACTGATGGGGCGGAACCATGCCGGGTCGTGGAGTTCCGCGGCGACCTGCAGCACTGCTTCGGTGGGATCGATCCCGTAGGCGTTGTGGCCGCGGAACCTTAACCCGTGGACGGCGTTTCCAATGCCGCAACCGATGTCCAAGATCGTTGCGGCACGCGAACAAAGCATATCCACGAAGCGAACGTCGACCTCAAGATCAGTACCTTCTTCGGTTAACGCACGCATTTTTGCTGCATATGCGTTGAGGTCGGTGGCCGTATCCATGCACTGAGTCTGTCATGGGAAGGTACGCTTGTGCTGCGAAAAATCGGGGCGAAGGGTGAAATATGGCTTTGCTTCGTTGCGCTCTGGCCGAAATATGGCTGGGATCTGGCCATTCGTGATAGACAATGAAGTATGGCTATTACTGCATTCAAAGATACCCCTGTCCAGACTATTGGCGAGCTGCCTGCCGTTGGCGCGCAGGCACCTTCCTTCACCCTGACCGATACCAACCTCGCAGAGGTCACCAGTGAATCACTGGCCGGCCGTCGCGTGGTGCTGAACATCTTCCCATCGGTTGATACCGGCGTATGCGCTGCCAGCGTCCGTAAGTTCAACGAGCTGGCTGCCGGCCTGGAAAACACCACCGTGGTGTGCGCCTCCGCCGACCTGCCATTCGCCTTGGGCCGCTTCTGTGGCGCCGAAGGCATCGCGAACGTTGTGGCAGCTTCCGTCTTCCGCTCGAACTTCGGTGCTGACTTCGGCCTAACCCAGATCGACGGCCCGCTGGCAGGCCTGCTGGCCCGCGCTGTGGTCGTTTTGGATGAAACCGGCAAGGTTGTTTACAGCCAGATCGTTCCAGAGATCACCACCGAGCCAGATTACGATGCCGCTATCGCTGCTCTGAATAGCTAATCTCCGTTCTGCGCCTTCGGACCTGAAAAGGTGACGGTGCAAAAGTCGTGGCGATGCGCCGCTCCCTTAAATAGGGGGCGGCGCATTTATTTTTCCCCGAGGCATTCTCAAGAGCGGGTTCTAACCCTATACTCGTTTAAAGATCGTTTGTGATTGTTAGTATCTTGAAAAGATCACAAAACATCAAAATGTAGATTCTGTTCGACTAGATATTGAGAATTTGATCCCGGAAGGGGAGAGCTGCCGTGAGCGAACAAGTCGTGCTGGGTGCACATATGGAGCAGGAGCTGGTTTCACAGCCAGAGATGTGGCGGCGAGCAGTGGCGCAGCAAAAAACTGAGAACCTGCTGCCTGCACCGGGTCTTAAAGTCGCGGTCATTGGCTGCGGCACTTCATGGTTCATGGCCGAGGCATATGCCGCGGCGCGCGAAGCGGCAGGCCAGGGGATCACCGACGCCTTCGCCGCCTCGGAAGCCCGAATCACCACCCGCGACTATGACGTACTGGTTGCCATAACCCGTTCAGGCACGACCTCCGAGGTGCTTCAGGTCCTTGATGACCTCCGAGGTTCCCTGCGCACGGTCGGAATTATTGGCGATGTCAACTCGCCGATCATGGAAAAGCTCGACGCGGTAGTCGAACTTTCCTATGCAGACGAGCGTTCGGTGGTTCAAACTCGCTTCGCGACCACCGCCTTGGCTTATCTGCTCTCCAGCGTGGGCATCGATTTGGACGAGGCAATTGTGCAGGCCGGGGAACTGGTCAACGCGCAGACGCCCCAGCAACTCATCGAAGCCGAACAATTCACCTTCCTTGGCCGCGGTTTCAGCGTGGGGCTGGCCCATGAAGCTGCCCTCAAAATGCGCGAAGCGGTCCAAGGGTGGACCGAGGCGTACCCGGCGATGGACTACCGCCACGGGCCAATTGCCATTGCCGCACCAAACCGGGTGACCTGGATGTTCGGTGAAGAACCGGAAGGTCTGGGCGCGCAGGTTCAGCGCACGGGGGCCATCTACGTCAATAATGATCGGCACCCGCTGGCGGAACTGGCCTACGTTCACCGCGTCACTTTAGACCGTGCGCGAGCTCGCGGTATGGACCCGGATAGTCCACGTAACCTCACTCGTTCGGTGATCTTGGAAGACTGAGCTAGCCACATGAGTGAGCATTTCCTACTTTTTGATGTCGGTGGAACAGACATCAAGGCAGCCCTTGCCGATGAGCATGGCCATTTCCTGCACGTTCTGCGCGAGCCGACCATCGTGGCTGTTGCCGAGCTGGCAGCCGCCACGCTGATGAGGCAGTTGGTTGAACTTGCGGCGAGGCTTCGCAAGCTTTCCGGGCAGACGCCGCTAGCCGCAGGGCTGGTGGTATGCGGACTAGTTGATGCCGAGCACGGCATCGGGATCTTTTCCGCCAACCTTGGCTGGCGTCGGGCGCCACTGCGCCAAATGGCAGAGCAAGCCTTGGGCCTGCCCGTCGGCTTCGGGCATGACGTCACGCTGGCGGCCCGGGCCGAACTGGAGTTTGGAAGTGGCGCTGCCGATCCGGACCTGAAACGCAGCACGGTCGTGATGATCATCGGAACCGGAATCAGTTCCGCGCTGCTTGTTGACGGGCGGATAGTCAGTTCCGGTGGATATGCGGGCGAACTGGGCCATGCGCAAGTTCCCGGAGGGCTCGATTGCAAATGTGGCAACACCGGATGTTTGGAAACTCTGGGTTCTGCGGGCGCCATCGCCAGCAGATACGAGCAGCGCACCGGCCGCCGCGGCGGGGCCAAGGAGGTCTTCGAGGCCCGCAAGGCGGGAGACAGCGCAGCGGCACAAGTCATTGCCGACGCCATTGAGGCGCTGAGCTTCACGCTCGCCCAACAATGCGCATCAATTGCGCCCGAAGGCATTGTGATCGGTGGCGGACTAGCGCAAGCCGGAGACCGGTTCTTCGAGGAGTTACAAGTTGCGTTGTATGCCAGGCTTTCATTTCATCGTAAACCTCGCTTGGTTCCAGCACAGCTCGGGGCCAACGCCGGACTGCGCGGTTCATTGATCTTGGCTCAAGAAGCATCCGAGAAAAATCAGGGGAAAACTCCATGATTCTCAGCTTCACCCCGAACCCTGCCATCGATGAGAGCTACACGGTGGAAAATCTCACGCTTGATTCGAGCCATCGAGTTCCGTTACCGACCTCCCAAGCCGGTGGCAAGGGAATCAACGTGGCCCGGGTCCTGCACTCTCAGCATCACCCGGTGCTTGCGCTCAGCCCCACCGGCGGTAACAGCGGGATTGAATTTACCGAGAATCTGCTGGGCAGCGGCCTGCCCTTCAGAAGCATCCCGGTGACCGCGTCCACCCGGCGTTCTATGGCCTTTCACGATCCGCAGGCGAATACCACGACGTTATTCAATCAGGCCGGACAGGCGCTGGACTACCGGCAATGGAAAAACATTCTTGCCGCCTATGCGGAAGCACTCGGTGCTGCCAACGCGGTCAACATTTCCGGTTCGTGGCCTCCGGGAACCGAACCGGGACTAATCGGAGAGTTCATCAACCTCGCAACCGCGCGTGGATGCCCGGTGCTCGTCGATGCCACCGGCCCATGGCTCCTGCAAGCTGCCCGGCATCATGCGGTGCTCAAGCCCAACGAATACGAATTACGCGAGGCAACAGGCTGCCAGGACCTGGCCTTGGGCGCACGCAAGCTGATCGACCTCGGAGCTACGGAGGTATTCCTGAGCGCCGGTGCGCGCGGCATCTTCCGTTTCTCCTCGGCTACCCCGGCCATAGGCCATGCGGTGTTGCCAAGGTCCCTCAGCGGAAACCCGACTGGCGCCGGAGACTCGGCCGTGGCAGCAATCATGACCGGCTACTTGCGTGAGCAAGAACCTGAATTTACCTTGCGGCTCGCCGTTGCCTGGTCTGCGTCCACGGTGCTCATGCCCACCGCAGGTGCCCTTGCGCCTGCTCATCAAGAGCTCTTCGACGAAGTCGAGTATCAAATTCTGCCGGCAAACGCCGAAATCTAAGGAGAAACGCCCATGCCATTGGTGCCCACCCGAGAAATAATGGACCTCGCACAGGCAGGGGCCTTTGGACAAGGCGCCTTTAATGTCATTCATCTAGAAACGGCGCAAGCCCTCATTCAAGGGGCCGAACTGGCGAATACCGCGTTGATCTTGCAGATTAGCGAGAACTGCGTGAAATACCACGGGGGACTAGCGCCCATTGCCGCGGCCAGCAAGGCGCTGGCCGAACTGGCCAGCGTGCCAGTGGCCCTGCACCTGGACCATGCAGAAGACGAACAGTTGGTCTATCAAGCGCTAGAGCTTGGCTTCGGATCCGTGATGTTCGACGGGGCGAAGCTGGGCTTTGAAGATAATGTCGCAGCCACCCGCCGTGTAGTTGCGGCCGCGAAACTCACCGGAACCTATGTTGAAGCCGAGCTCGGGGAGATCGGCGGAAAAGACGGGGCTCATGCTCCCGGAGTCCGGACCGACCCAGGCGAGGCAGCCCATTTCTCCTCGCTGACCGGCATAGATGCATTGGCCGTTGCTGTCGGTTCGTCGCACGCGATGTTGCACCGCGGTGCGACACTGGATCTGGAGCTCATTGGGCGGCTTAAGGAAAGTCTGGGCATTCCGCTGGTGCTCCATGGGTCCTCGGGAGTGCCCGACGAAACACTGGTTGACGGAATCCGGGCCGGGATGCGCAAGATCAATGTCTCTACGCATCTGAACGGGTACTTTACTCGGGCGGTACGGCAATGGCTCGCGGAGCATCCCGAAGCGGTGGATTCGCGCAAATACATGGCTGCCGGGCGAACCCAGATGGCAATCGAGGCAGCGCGACTGCTCAAGCTCTTTGCCTCTGCCTAAAAGCCATGAGCCGTTGTCGCGGATCGGTGGCAATCCGCCGAAGGGACAGTTCTCCGCTCCTGCCCAACCGCGTCGGACTTCAAGGCCAATTTTTGGCTCTTGCGGTTGGGCCTGCGCGTGTATTCTTCGTTGATTGCTTCTAGGGCACGCAAAATCCCACCCTGCCCAGAATCCGTAATTCTCTTCGCGGATCTCTACCCGACAGGGCTGGAACGGAACCGAGCCGGCATGAATCGTTGCACTGCCGCGCGAATGAGTACGTCCAAGGCATGCGGTGATGCCTATCCGTCACCTTACGTCCCGAACGTAGAAAAATTCATCCAGAAGTGATTGTTTATGATCTTTTAGCGCCTAGTTAGCTCTAAAAATATCATCATGAAGCCTTGACCAGTGAGCTCTATCACTACATAATCGGTGTAGGCCGATTTTTTCTGACTATAAGTCGCCAAAAAAATCAGAATCGTTCACACCGAGTAGGGTGCCGCAATGGCGCGACAATGAGGAGCAGAGATGAAACGAACTACACGTACCGCGGTGGTGGCCCTGTCTGCAACGGCAGCGCTGCTGTTGAGCAGCTGCGGTTTTTCTGGCGGTGAAAGCGATGCCTCCACAGATGCGGCGGGCGGCGAAAACACCACTTTGGAAATGCTCGTTCCTACCTACTCCACAGGCACCAAGGCCCTGTGGGAAGGTGTGATCGAAGACTTCGAAGCCGAACACAGCAACATCAGCATCAACCTCGAGGTGCAATCGTGGGAAAATCTTGAAGGCGTACTGAAGACCAAACTTCAGGGTAACCAGGCACCCGATATTTACAACGGTGGCGCCTTTGCCGAGTTCGCCGCAGAAGGACTGCTTGCTCCGGTCTCAGATGTCGCTTCACCCGAAACCATTGAGGACTTCCAGCCCGCCTTCGCAGATGCCGAAAAATTTGAAGGCACCCAGTACGGACTGCCACTGATTGCCTCGGCCCGCGCGCTGTTCTACAACGAGACGCTGATGGACGAAGCCGGAGTCCAGGACGTCCCAAAGACCTGGGATGAACTCTACGAAGCATCAAAGCTGATCAGCGAAAAGACCAAGGCGGACGGCTACGGCATGCCTCTGGGCAGCGAAGAAGCCCAAGGCGAGTCACTGATCTGGTTTGCGGGAAACGGAGGCAACTTCGGTGATGCAGATTCGATCTCCGTGGACACCCCGGAAAACCTCGAAGCCGCCGAATTCATGAAGAAAATGATCGATGACGGCGTCACGCAAAACGATCCGGGCGCTACCCAGCGCACCCCTATGCTGAACACCTTCATCCAGGGCCAGCTAGGTTTCGCCTATGCACTGCCACAGACCGTGGGGCAGATTGAAAAGGAAAACCCCGATCTGAAATACGGGGTTACCACGGTCGCCACCAAGACCGGGGAACCTGCAACCTTAGGCGTCGCGGATCGGCTGATGTCTTTCAAGAATGACGGAAGCAAATCGTCAGCCGTCAAGGAATTCATGGACTACTTCTACTCGGCCGATGTCTACACCGACTGGGTCAGCACCGAAGGATTCCTTCCAACTACCCAGTCCGGTTCCGAGAAGCTCGCCGGGGACGAAGTCCTCAAGCCATTCTTGGACATGTTGCCGAACGCGGTTTTCTACCCCACGACCAACCCCGCATGGAATGCGACCGACGGTGCTTTCAAATCGCTGATGGGCGAACTGGGTACCGGTAAGTCCGCCGAGGACGTGCTCAAGGGCATCCAAGCCAAGGCTGACGCGGCCAGCTAGCAGCCTGGGCGAATCCAAGTAACCACGCAATAAGAGGCCCGACGAACGTTTCGCCGGGCCTCTGTTGCCGAACCAAACGATACGGCCGGCCCTCGTAGTTTTCCCGTGGCGCCGAAAGAATAAAGGAGAGCAGAGCGTGAGTACCTCGTTACAGGTCACCCCGGCACCTGCCAAGAGACGCAAACGCGGTAATGACTCGCAGTCATTGCTGTCCTCAGTGCCCTGGATAGGGCCGGCTTTGCTCTTGATTTTGGCCATGGTGGTGTATCCGGCCGGTTACATGATCTACAACTCGACCCGTAAGATTTCATCGGTTGGCACCGACCTTCATTCTGTCGGATTGGACAACTTCGTCACGGTCTTCCAAGATCCGGCACTGCCTCGGATCATGATCAACACCGTGGTTTGGGTCCTCTCCGTTGTCGTGATCACGGTGCTTCTTTCATTGGCTCTCGCCCAATTCTTGAACAAGCCGTTCCCCGGGCGCACTTTTGTGCGAATGGCCGTCATCGTTCCCTGGGCCGCCTCGGTAGTCATGACCACGACAGTGTTCTACTACGGCTTGGATCCCAACTACGGAATCTTCAACAAGTTCTTCATCGACATAGGGCTCATGGACGAAGGGTTCGGTTGGACTAAAAATGCGGTCCCAGCGATGCTGGTTTCGATCGTCGTTGCCATTTTCGTTTCGATACCCTTTACCACCTATACGCTGCTCGCCGGGATGCAGGCCATCCCGGAAGAAACCCTAGAGGCAGCTCGGGTGGACGGGGCAGGTAAATGGAAAACCTACATCTTCGTGATCCTCCCGCAGCTGCGCTCGGCGCTCGCCGTCGCGGCTCTGATCAACATCATCAACGTTTTTAATAATCTCCCTATTCTGAAGGTGATGACCGGTTCGATTCCGGGAAACAGCGCCGACACGCTCATGACCTACATATTCAAGGTTCTGCAATTTGATCGCCGCTTGGATATCTCCTCAGCACTTTCCGTGGTGAACTTCGCCATTGTTGTTGTCATCGTGGCCATCTACGTCAAGTCCGTCAAACCAATGCAGGAGGTATAGAGATGGCGTTTCTCGTCACCGCCGATCGTGCCTCGCGCAAGACGGTGATCATGCGCATGCTGATCGGTGTACTAGTTGTTCTCATCTTCCTTCTGCCATATCTGGCCATGCTCATTGGCTCCATAAAAACACAGGCGGAAATCCTCTCTATTCCGCCGGATTATCTCCCTCGTGAAGGTGCACAATGGTCGAACTACGCTTCGATGTGGGCGACTCCAGAGACACCGGTCCCATATAACCTCATTTCCACGATTGTCATCTCGGTTTTCGCCACGCTGTTGGTGCTTTTGGTAGCTACCCCGGCGGCGTATTACACGGCCCGTTTTAAGTTCCCGGGCAAAATGGTGTTTATGTTCTTGGTCATTGTGACCCAGATGCTGCAGCCTGCGGTGCTTACCGCCGGCCTGTTTAAGCAGATGCTTGCGTGGGATCTACATGACACGTGGCTGGCCATGATTCTGATCAATGCGGCCTTTAACCTTGCCTTCGCCGTATGGATCATGCACTCCTTCTTCGCAGGCGTTCCGCGCAGCATCGACGAAGCCGCGCAAATCGACGGTGCAGGAAAACTGCGCGTGCTCTTCACCATCAATCTGCCCTTGGTTTGGCCGGGCATCGTCACCGCGGTGATCTTCACCTTTGTCTCCTGCTGGAACGAATTCGCAGCGTCATTGGTGATCTTGTCGACGGCCGAGAATCAGCCGCTCTCCGTGGCGTTGACGAAGTTCGTGGGACAGTACTCCACCGCCTGGCAGTACGTCTTTGGGGTTTCGATTGTCGCGATTGTTCCGGTGATCATTCTGTTCGCCCTGATTGAAAAACGACTGATCGGTGGCCTTGCCGCTGGGGCGGTGAAATAGCTATGCCAGGTAACGCGCCTGCGCTGGAAATCGTTGCAACTTCACCAAGCTGTGCCGCGCGCGCGGTGGGCGCAGGAGCCGACAGAATCGAAGCATGCCAAGCGTTGGAACTCGGCGGGCTTACCCCAAGCCCCGAACTGCTGGTCAAAGCCCTGGAGCAGTCGCCCCCGCTTGGCGTACATGCACTTTTGCGTGAGCGTCCCGGTGATTTCACCTACACTGCCGAGGAACTAGATTTGCTGGTCAGCCAGGCGCAGCGGCTTGCCTTCGAAGGAGTGCAAGGACTGGTCATCGGGGCTACGACCGCTGAAGGATCCCTAAATATCCCGGGGATTCGCGTGCTGATCGAGGCTGGGCGGCAGATCAATTCGCAAATGGAAATCACGGTGCACCGCGCCATCGACGCAACGCCCGATCCTGCGCACAGCGTCCTTGAGCTTTTGCAACTTCCGGTCACACGAGTGTTGACTAGCGGAGGACGAAGTACGGTTGGTGAAGGGCTACCCATGATCAAACGCATGGTGCAGCGTGCCGAAGGAAGAATTGAAATCATGTCCGGTGGTGGCATGAAGCCACGGGACGTGCGTGCGGCTTATGCCACAGGCATAGCGGCAGTTCATTTCTCCGCCAAAACACCTTATGCGCAGAGCCTGGCCGTTGATGAACAACAGGTTAGAGAACTACGCAATTTACTTGATGATTTGCACTATTAGAGAGCTGGATCCATGAAACGCGAGGAACGCCTGAACCATATCCTCGACCTCCTGGCTAGCAATGGCCAGATTGATGTCGAGCAGATTGTTCAGCAGCTGGAAATCTCGCCTGCGACTGCACGACGGGACCTGGACTCGCTGTCCAATGCCTCGCTTCTCACTCGAACCCACGGTGGAGCAGTCTCAAACACGGTCGCCTATGACCTTCCCTCGCGGTATCAGCGTGAAGACCATGACGAACGCAAACTTCAGATCGCAAGGCTCGCCGCTGGCATGGTTGAAGCCGATACCGTGGTCGGACTTTCTGGGGGCACTACCACTAAAGCAATAGCCATTGAACTGGGCATGCGCCAGGATCTAGTGGGGGAGCCCGGTCGTATCACCCTCACCGTAGTTACCAACGCAGTCAATATCGCCTCTTTGCTCGCCGTGCGCCCGCACATTCGCGTTATGGTCACCGGTGGGGTGCTCAACGAGCGCTCCTACGAGCTTGTCGGCCCGCTAGCGCAAAATTCGCTTGGCAAAATCACACTCGATATGGCTTTTGTAGGCATCAATGCGCTGGAACCGAGCATCGGAGCGATGGTCAGCGATGAGATGGAAGCAGCAGTCAACGAATTGATGATCAACCAGTCTCGTAGGAGCTACCTGGTGGCAGATGCTTCGAAGATCGGAGGGCATTCCTTCGTGATCTTAGATCGCGAAAACCTCACCGGTCTGATCACCGACGATCAGATCACGGACGAGCAACGGGAGGCCCTTGCCATGGCAGGGATCCCGGTCATCACCAAAACGGGAATGTCTGCGGCACAGTAAGTGCATCGGGCCAACGCTGCAGCATGGTCAGGCGCTGCAGTATGATCCGCTCGGACTCCTTGCTCAGCCGCAGCACAGCAGTCGAAGTCTATGATCGATATGTGACTGGTGAAAAGACATTGACGACGAGCGGCACTCGCATCCTGAAGATTGAGATTTTCCTCGTTCTAGGGCTCTCACTCGGACAGAGCGCCGTGTATTCGCTTATCAGCTTTGCCGACAAGGCGACTCGTGCGCCACTGCGCGAGCAGGCCACATCCATGAACAATCCGTTGAACACGCGAGAATACTTTGACCTGGCGTACCAGCTCCTGGATATCCTTTTCGCCCTGCTCCCGGTGGCCCTCGCGCTCTATTTCATGCATCGAACGCTCGGACGAAGCATCAGGGACATAGGCTTCGATTTCCGTCGTCCTGGCAAGGATGCGCTGCTCGGGGTGTGCTTGTTTCTCGTCATGGGAATCGGCACGCTAGGCGTATATGCAGCGGGTCGAGCATTCGGCATCACCACAGCGCTGGCCACGGCAAATCTCGCAGACTACTGGTGGAGTGTGCCGGTGCTGGTCCTTTCAGCGGTACGCCATGCAGTACTGGAGGAAGTCGTGATGTTGGCTTTCCTCTTCGGCTACGGCAAGAGACTCAATCTTGGACCCTGGGTGCTGATTCTCGGTTCGGCCCTGCTGCGCGGAAGCTATCATCTGTACCAAGGGGCCGGACCGATGATCGGCAACTTCGCCATGGGTGTGGTCTTTGGCTGGCTCTATCATAAATACGGTCGCGTCATGCCCCTGGTCATCGCACATTTCCTGCTGGATGCCGTTGGTTTTGTAGGCTTCTTGCTCATCGGCCCGGCCATCGGCATTGGTGCCTGAGCACTTTCCAGATTCACGATGGCCCAATTTCGGAGTGCTTTTAGCAGGGGAGTGAAAATGCAGATTAGCGAGCTTCAGATGAATGGCCTTGCCGAGGTGGTCGCACTCTGGCAACGGGTGGAACTCACCCGGCCTTGGAATGATCCGCTGGCCGATGCGGAACAAGCGCTACGCAACGAGTCATCCACAATTCTTGTGGGGCACCGCGACGGAGCGCTGCTTGCCTCCGCGATGGTTGGTTTTGATGGTCACCGCGGGTGGCTGTACTACGTTGCGGTCCGTCCCGAGAGCCAGGGCCAAGGACTGGGCCAACAGATCGTTGGCGCGGCCACCGATTGGTTGCGCCGACGTTCGGTGCCCAAGGTGCAGCTGATGGTTCGCTCCGAGAACTCGCAGGTCATTCGATTCTACGAGCAGCAAGGCTACGAAACCCAAGACATTGTGGTTTTGGGCAAGCGGCTATAGGCAGAGCAGAGCCTTGCCAGTTTGAGCGCACAACTGGCATTAAAGAAGAGTAGGTGGGGGCGCCATTGCCCCCACCTACCTTCGTGCGTACCTTGTCTTACAGCACCACGGTACCGTTATCGGTTTCGAAAGTTACAGACAAGATGCCCGGGGTCCCGTTGGGTGCTTCATACTCCATGCTCACCGCACCGAGATTCACGTTTTCTGGCTGCCCCAGCCAATCAAGGACTCGGTCGCGTGAACCGGCAATGGCAATGCTCTGGATCTGGCCAGCGGGATCCAGCGCACGGGAAGGGTGCAAGTCTTCGGTGCCGGCGTCCCAGCGCAACAAGTATGGAACCTGCGGGTCCGCGATCAGACCCTTGATGCCAATCTGCTGCCAGGTGAGTTCGCGGCCGTCAGGGAACTTGCGGTTACCCGGAACCGATTTGCGTCCCAGGCGCTCTTCTGCGCTTGAGAGATCCTCAACTGAAACACACCATCCCATCCATCCGCCGCCCAGCTCGGAACGGGCACGGACCGCCTGCCCAAACGGTGCCTTGTCGCTAGCGGGGTGGTTCAGAACTTCAACTACTTCTAGGTATTGGTCATGCTTGAGCGGGAAAATTACATTGCGAGTTCCGAATCGCGGATGCACGCCTCCCTTGACGAATTCCAAGCCCAAAGCCTCGGAGATTCTTTCGGCGGTTGGCATGAGCCCGTCCGGGCCACATGCGTACGTAACGTGATCTAGCCTCATCATGTGCCCATCATGTCACTATGTGATTCAAGTCTCGACTTAGGCTACCCTAACTGGCAAACTGGCGATCGAACGCTCTGCATAAATTGCGTTATAAAAGTGCAATATGACCGATTGCGTCACTTTGAGCCACTTCATATTGCCAAGATCTTCGGTTGTCCGGCAGACTTGTGTCAGGTCATGAGTCCCAGTAACAAGCCCCGGCTTACTGGGCGGCAACCCTCCTCCGCGGTGGGGTGCCCCGGGTGAAGACCTGGCCCTCGGCACAAACTGTGTCTAGGACAAGCGCGGGTTACCCCCTGGAAAGTACCTCGACGAGGAGCTTCCTGTCGGTGTGTTTTTTAGTGGTGTACCCCCATAGTCAACAAGCTATATGGAGGAAACCATGAGTAACAACTGGTCATTTGAGACGCGTCAGATCCACTCCGGACAACAGCCCGACCCGGTTACCGGAGCGCGTGCCTTGCCGATCTATCAGACGTCTTCGTTCGTCTTCCCCAGCGCAGAGAGCGCGGCCGCGCGCTTCGCCTTGCAGGAGCTGGAGCCGATCTACACTCGCATTGGAAATCCAACCCAGGAAGCCGTCGAAAACCGCATTGCCGACCTCGAAGGCGGTGTCGGCGCACTGTTGCTCGCCTCCGGGCAGGCGGCCACCACCTTCGCCATCCTGAACCTGGCCCAGGCCGGCGACCACCTCGTTGCCAGCCCAAGCCTGTATGGTGGAACGCAGAACCTGTTCAAGCACACGTTGCGCAAGCTCGGCATCCAGGTCACCTTCGTGGCCGATCCGGATAACCTGGCGCAGTGGCGCGAGGCTGTGCAGCCAAATACCAAGGCGTTCTTCGGCGAGGTGGTCTCCAACCCGCGTCAGGACATCCTGGACATCGAGGGAATCTCGGAGATTGCCCACGAAGCCGGTGTTCCGTTGCTGGTGGACAACACCTTGGCCACCCCATACCTGATCCGTCCGATCGAGTGGGGCGCGGACATCGTCATCCATTCGGCCACCAAGTATCTCGGCGGGCACGGCACCGCCATTGCCGGCGTCATCGTGGATTCGGGGAAGTTCGACTTCGCCAAGGATCCGGAACGCTTCCCTGATTTCAACACCCCGGACGAGTCCTACAACGGTTTGGTGTTCGCCCGAGATCTGGGCGTCAACGGCATTCTCGGCGCAAACCTCGCCTACATCCTCAAGGCACGCGTGCAGTTGCTGCGCGACCTGGGCTCATCGGTGGCACCCTTCAACGCCTTCTTGATTGCCCAAGGGCTGGAAACCCTGTCGCTCCGCGTGGAACGCCACGTGCAGAATGCCAAGGAAGTCGCCGCCTGGCTTGAAGGCCATGAGCAAGTCGAGCTGGTCGCCTATGCCGGGTTGCCTTCCTCGCCATGGTTTGAGCGTGGCCAGAAATATGCGCCAAACGGTGTTGGGGCGGTCATCGCCTTTGACGTTGCCGGCGGCGCCGAAGCGGGCAAGGCATTCGTAGATGCCCTAGAACTCCATTCAAATGTGGCGAATATCGGCGACGTTCGCTCGCTGGTGATTCACCCCGCTTCGACCACCCATGCACAGCTGACCGAGGCGGAACGCCTGTCGGCCGGCGTGCGTCCGGGGCTCGTTCGGCTGAGCGTGGGGTTGGAGAACATCAAGGACATACTCGCTGACTTGCAACTTGGTTTTGCTGCGATCGCAGAGCCTGCTAACCAGGAATTGCAGGAAACCCTCTAGGCATGGCATCCATAGTGACTACCGAAGAGACTCTCGACTCGAAGAACCTCGCCGACGGACAGGACGGCATTTTGCGCCGCGCGTCCGTGGGGGAGTACACCTTCGAAACCGGTGGATACCTGCCGCGTATCGAGCTGGCCTATGAATCATGGGGGCAGCTGAACGCGGACGGGTCAAATGCGGTGCTGGTTATGCACGCGCTGACCGGTGATGCTCACGTATCGCAGGGAGATTCGCAGACCCCGGGCTGGTGGGAAGACTTTGTCGGCCCCGGGCTGACCGTTGATACAGACAATTACTTTGTCCTGGCCATCAACATCATTGGTGGTTGCAATGGATCCACCGGGCCCGGTTCGCTCGACGAACACGGCGAAGCCTGGGGCTCACGTTTCCCCTTCGTCACGATCAAAGACTCGGTGCGCCTTGAGGCACGCCTGGCCGACCTGCTCGGGGTGCACACCTGGCATACGGTCATCGGTGGTTCCATGGGTGGAGCGCGGGCCCTCGAATGGGCAGTCGAATTTCCGGAACGGGTCAAGAACGTGGTTGTCATGGCCTCCAGCGCGCAAGCTACGGCGGAGCAGATCGCATTTGCGCAGGTGCAGACCGAGGCGATTCGCCTCGATCCAAATTTTGCGCAAGGCGACTACTACGCCAACGGTGTGCGCCCGGATGCCGGCTTGGGCCTAGCCCGCCGACTGGCGCATATCACCTACCGCTCCGAAGTCGAGCTGGAGACGCGTTTCGCGCGCAAGCCGCAGCCCGGGGAACAGCCACTGGATACCTCGGAAGGTGCACGCGGACGCTACCAGGTGGAAAGCTACCTGGATCACCAAGCGACCAAGCTGGTGCATCGGTTCGATGCGAATAGCTATCTGGTGATCACCGAGGCCTTGATGAGCCACGACGTTGCTCGCGGATACGATTCGCTACGTGATGCCTTGGCCCGTCTGGCTAAGGTGAACGTGGTGGTTGCCGCGGTCAGCAGCGATCGGCTGTACTTCCCGGCACAGTCTGAACTGCTCGCTGCGTCGTTGCCGAAGCCGAAACCGGTGCATTACATCGATTCACCGATTGGCCACGATGGCTTCCTGACGGATGCCAAGCAGCTTGATCCGGTCTTGCGGGCCCTGGTTTTTGACGACTAGGAACTCGCCTAGCTAAGTATCCAAACATAAAAGGAACGCAGTTTGATCCACCAGTAAGCGGTGCATCAAACTGCGTTCCATTGTGCGTTGTGGGGCTCAGTCCTGCATGGGGGCGCTATCCCCAGCGCCCAATGACTCATTCGGCGGTGGCAGGGTGAACGGGGTGGGTACCGGGCGTTTGGCCGTCACCCCGTCACCGGAAGACTGGTGTCGAATGCGGCGCAAAACCCATGGCGCAAAGTACTCGCGTGCCCACTGCAGATCTTCGATTCGCGCTTCGCGCCAGCTTCGTGGCGCGTTGTCCAGCTGAGCATTCAAGGACAGCTCGTGGGGTACGTTCAACGCATCCAAGGCCATCGCGGCGATGAGCTGATGTCCCAGTGGAGAGAAATGCAGCCGGTCGGGGTCCCACATGCGTGTTCGGCGCAGCTCATTCAAGGCCCAGAGGTCGCCCACCACGGCATCGTAACGTTGCGCAATTGCCCGCACGTTTTCGTTGTATATGGCGACTTTCCCGCGTATGCCGCCAAGGACAGGCGTATCGCGAATATCGGGTCCGGTGAGCAATAGTATTGTTGCGCCGGTCTTGCTCAGATCGCTAATCGCCCGCTCTAGCTGTTCGGCGATTCTGTCCGGATCGCCGCCGGGGCGAATGACATCGTTTCCTCCAGCGCAAATGCTGATCAAGTCTGGTTTGAGATTTATTGCCGGGGTCACTTGTTCGGAAATGATCTGGCCGATCAGCCGCCCACGGATGGCCAAGTTTGCGTAGGAAAAGTCCGGAACGGTGGTGCTCAACTGTTGGGCGAGACGATCTGCCCAGCCGCGGTGCCGCCCCGGGTTCTGCGGGTCGGGGTCCCCGATACCCTCGGTAAAGGAGTCTCCCAGCGCCACGTACCGGCGCCAGGGGTGACTTGTTTCGTGAGCGGGGAGGGATGATTCGGACGCAGAATTTTCAGACACAACAATATTGTTACTTTTCGGTAACTAGCTGTCAATGGCGTCAGCGGGAGGTCACCCCAGCAGCGCCTTGCTGCGAGTCGCGGCGTATTCTTCGCGGGTGATGATTCGCCGAGCGAGCAGATCATCTAGCTCTGCGAGTTTCTGCTCCAAGTTCTTATTCCGCGCCAACAGGTGAGCGTTGGCCGGCAGTATTCCTGGATCGGACTGCGGCGAGTAGTATTTGGCCCCGGATTGCTTGGTTGACTTGAAATTACGCACAAGCAAGAAGGTGGTAGCGGCCGCCATGAGGACAAAAAGAGCGACGATGGCTCCGAAAGCAAAAGGCATCGCGTTAAAGAGCGTGTCAAGAGCGCCAAAGCTTCCGGCGGAGTCATCATCCACATAACCGAAAGGAGTCGAATCATTGAGCTCGCTGAGCTCATCAAATTCTTCCTGAGTGAGTTCTGTAATTTCTGCTGCAACCTCAGTGATATTCATGTCATCCAATATGTTCGCTCCGCGCACGTCGGGTAGCTCTCAATGCGTTGTTCGGAATGCCGCAACGCATGTTGATATCGTTAGTCAACCATGGATCTTTCAGCCTTCCCTTATTTATTCCAAACGTTACATTATTGTAATGGCGACCCAGACGGTGAATCGATTTGCCGAATCCCTGCTGGCATCTGGTTGACTTGATGCGTGAGTGAAAATATCTGGAATCCCACCGTCATTTGGTCCCGGCCCGAAGCCGAAAGAGCCGGCACGCCGCTATTGGTCTTGCTTCATGGTTATCTTTCCAACGAGGAAGATCTCATGGGGTTGGCTCCCATGCTTCCCGAAGAGTTCACCATCGTCTCGGTGCGTGCGCCTCAGGCGCTGGGGCCCGGCTTCACGTGGTTTCCGCTGATGCAAGACCTGGATTACTCCTTCGATGAGGTGAAGGCCGCAATCTCGGACCTGTGGAGCTGGCTCGAACCGATCACCAGGCAGCACTCTTCGGTGAGCCTGCTGGGCTTCTCGATGGGCATGGCCGTGGCAACTTCGCTGTTGCGGCATCGGCCGGAGGCGATCACGGCAGTTGTCGGCCTTTCGGGGTTTGCGGTGCCGGAAGAGGGCAGCGGCTTCTTCCAAGACGAAAAGCTGCGCCAGATGCGCAAGCCACTGTTTTGGGGCCGTGATCAGGATGATCCGGTGATTACCGCCGAAAAAATTGAATACACGCACGGGTGGGCCACCAGCGACGTTCACGTCACCAAGGTGCTCTACTCGAATATGCTGCACTCGGTGAACGCGCAGGAGATGGCGCACGTGCATGAGTTCCTCAGCACCGTAGTACTCCAAGGAGCTGCAACCTAAACGCCTTGTATCAACCTATTGACACAAGGCGTTGCCTCCTGCTTGTATTGTTCCAATGATACAAGCGGGAGGCCGGTGTGCCTCTCATCACGTGAGGAATTCACATGAGCAACGTCTTGCCGTTCTTGGTGCTAATAGGATTCGGGCTTGCCCTGACCTTGCTGATTCGTCGTGGCGTGTTATCGCAGCGGCGGGCTGACCTGGTGAATCTGGCGCATCGCGGCGCCGCCGCCGAAGCGGGAATTGCGGGGAAGGTACTGCGAGCCGTGCGTGCACGGAACATGGCGGCGCTGATAGTTGCGCTACTTGCTGGCACTTGGGCAATTTACCTCAATCAAGCTTTCCCGAAGGCCAATGGGCTGCAGCTTGTCGCGGCTCCAGTCGGCATCTGGATACTGGTAGCCATTGTTTTTATCATCTTCCCCATCCCGCACGATTTCGCTAGTGCCGAAGAAGGGAACGGCGCGCGTGTCAGCGCAGACCTCACTCCGCGATCGACGGGAATGTTTGGCCCGGCTTGGGGGATAATTGTCCCTGGAGTGATGCTCGGTGCCACCCTGATCGGACTGCTCGTTGCGGGCTTAGCATCCTCCCCGGACGAACGGGGGCGATACCGCATGCTGCCCTATGCTTCCGCCAACGGCGCCAGTCTCGACGAAAACATGATGGTCACCGAGGTGTCGCTCGGTGACGGCGCCACGGGGCCATTCCCCGGCTGGTACTACGGAATTCCGCTGCTGGTGTTCCTCGTGCTGGGGGCGCTACTGACCTTGTGGGCGTTGAACCGCAATGCTCGGCGTCCGAGCCTGCGCAGCCCTGCGCTCCAAGGTTTCGACAACGCGGTGCGCACACATAATGCTTACGTGCTGAGCACCGGGTTCAGCGCAATGCTTTGTTTTCAGTTGTTGCCGTTGCTCGCCATGGCTGCGTCAGCCATCTACAACGCTGGTTACACGCTGAATTTTGTAGTTGGCGAAACCTACACACGCGGAGCCCTACCCGAAGGTTCCACGGACCTGTGGAACGCGGCACTGGCATTGAGCCTTGCGGGCCTGGGGCTGTTGGTGCTTGTCGTCGGTGCAATACTTCTCGGTCAGCTGGCTGGCTGGATTGCCACGATTTTCAAGGCGACGGATAAGGAAATAGGGGAGGGGGTAAGCGCGTGATCACCCTTGACCCTTCGGATCCCAGCGGGCCATCCGAACAAATCAGAGCCCAGCTTGCCGCGATGATCCAAGGTGGGGAGCTCGCCGCCGAGACGAGGCTACCTCCGGTGCGGCAGCTCGCAGGTGACCTGCGTGTTGCCGTAGGTACGGTGGCCAAGGCGTATAAGGAACTTGAAATCGCTGGCCTGGTGCGCACCGGGCGAGCCAACGGAACCAGAGTGAATCCGGGACAGATTCTCACCACCGCGCTGCTCTCCGAAACCCGCGCACTCGCTGGCAACGCAAAGGCCTCCGGCCTGAGCCTCGCGGAATTGCAAAGACTCGTGGCGGCGGCCTGGAACTCCTAGCCGCCGCCACAAAGGGGTGTTCAACTACCTCGAACTAAGCTGTTTCGACAACGACGGATTCGCCTTGGACGGTGACCTTGTCGCCTTGGCGCATCTGAGCGCCGCGGCGCGTTTCGACCTTGCCGTTGACCCGTACAAGGCCCTCTTCGATCAGTTGCTTTGCGTGAATGCCGTCTTCTGCCAACGAAGCGAGCTTGAGCAGCTGTCCCAGACGAATCGATTCGTCGCGGATCTGGATGGAGAATACCTCGGAATTTGCCATGCTTCTATCATCGCGCACATCGGACGGCGCGCATAAATGAATTTCAGGAAAATCCCGTATCTGTGGTGGAGCCGACAGCGCATCGTCCGAGGCATGGCTAAATCTGGCATTCCGCACGACGGCGGCAGATTTCTGGGCGCCCGAGAGCGCGGAACCGGCGACCGCCCAAACGATGCCCGGCGCGAAGCGCGAGGGAATATCCCTTGGTGTGCGCCAGCCCGAGCAGACACGATAGGCTTAACCGGTATGTGTTTCCTACGGACCGCAACCAGCGGCCTCGTACTTTCCTTTGGAGTTGAAGATGGCGCCACAGTCCAAGCTTGATCAGGTTATTTCCCTCGCGAAGCGTCGCGGATTCGTTTTTCAGGCTGGTGAAATTTACGGTGGTTCCCGATCCGCATGGGATTACGGGCCATTAGGCACCGAGCTGAAGGAAAATATCAAGCGTGAATGGTGGCAGAGCTTCGTGCGCGGACGCGAAGACATGGTGGGGCTCGACTCCTCCATCGTCCTGCCTAAGGCTGTCTGGGAAGCCTCCGGACACGTCAAGACCTTCACCGACCCGCTGGTCGAGTGCACCCAGTGCCACAAGCGCCACCGCGAAGATCACCTGATCGAGGCATTCGTAGCCAAGAAGGGCCGTGATCCAAAGGACGGCATGAGCGAGATCGCCTGCCCCGACTGCGGAACCAAAGGCCAGTTCACCGAGCCGCAGCAGTTCTCCGGCCTGATGAAGACCTTCCTCGGCCCGGTGGATACCGAAGCCGGCATGACCTACATGCGCCCGGAAACCGCGCAGGGCATCTTCGTGAACTTCGCCAACGTGCTCAACGCCAGCCGCAAGAAGCCGCCCTTTGGCATCGGCCAGATCGGCAAGGCCTTCCGCAACGAAATCACCCCAGGCAACTTCATCTTCCGCACCCGCGAGTTCGAACAGATGGAAATCGAGTTCTTCACCGCTCCGGAAGACGCCGATCAGTGGTTCAAGCACTGGGTTGACACCTGCTGGGCCTGGTTCCTGGATCTGGGCATCAACCCGGAGAACCTGCGCCAGTTCGACGTGCCGGAAGACGACCGCGCCCACTATTCGGCTGGCACCATCGACTTCGAGTACCGCTTCGGCTTCCAGGGCTCGGAATGGGGCGAGCTCATGGGCGTCGCCAACCGCACCGACTACGACCTGACCAGCCACAAGGATGCTTCGGGTTCCGACCTGTCGTACTTCAACCAGGCCTCCGGCGAACGCTACGTGCCATTCGTGATCGAGCCTTCCTTCGGCCTGACCCGTTCCATGATGGCTTTCCTGGTGGATGCCTACACTGAGGACGAAGCACCGAATACCAAGGGCGGCGTGGACAAGCGCACCGTGCTGAAGCTGGATCCGCGTCTGGCACCGGTCAAGGCGGCCGTGTTGCCGTTGAGCCGCAACGAATCGCTGTCCCCGAAGGCCAAGGACTTGGCCGCCGAGCTGCGCAAGCGCTGGAATATCGATTTTGATGACGCCGGCGCCATTGGCCGCCGCTACCGCCGCCAGGATGAGATCGGCACCCCGTTCTGCATCACCGTGGACTTCGATACTCTCGATGACCACGCGGTCACCATCCGCGAACGCGACACCATGGCGCAGGAACGCGTGGCCCTTGACCAGGTCACGACCTACCTATCCGAGCGTCTGAACGGAGCCTAGGGCGCATGAGCGATCTAGCATTCCGCGCCTGGCGTTCTGGCGATGACCTCGAATTGCTGCAGATCTTCGGCGATCCGCTGTCTCCGCAGGCGTACCAGGACCGCACCATGCTGCGCGAGGACAGCGATGCGCCGTTCTCGCGCACCCTGGTGGCAACCAGCGAATCCGTAGCTATCGGCGCCGGCGTGATCTTTGCTTCCTCGCTGCACCCGCAGCGTTTGTGGCTCTACGTGGAGGTGGCCCCAACCCACCGCCGTCAAGGCGTGGGCACCGAGCTGGTGGCGCAGCTGCGGACTTTGATTCCGGCCGGGGAAAGCACCGAACTGAAGTCGCGGTACACCGTGACCGCCGGCGATCCGGCGCAGGCCGCCGGCGGTTTCTGTGCGGCCCTCGGACTGGGAGAGATCCAGGTATCGCGGGACGTCATCCTGGAACCCGGTGCGCTGGCCGAACCGGACTTTGACAACAACGACCGGGTCATCGAGGATATCGCTACCGGCAGCGTCGAATTGACCAAGCTTGTCATGGACTTCTACAACGCCACCCACCAGTGGGACCCGGCGAAGATGACCGTGGGCTCGGCGCAGAAGATGCTGCTCGACGAAAGCACCGGCGCCCAGGGCGCCATCGTGCTGCGCGACAAGCCACGCAGCGAAGGCGGAAAGATCCTGGCCTTCGCGATCAGCTATATCCCGGCCCGCGAGGAATCACCCACCGACGTGCTGGTGGGCTCCAACCCGGCATTCAGCGATGACCAGGTGGCCGAGTCGGTTCGCGACCTGGTTGCCATGCTGGTTTACCAATACCCGGTGAAGCTGGAGGTCGACTCGTCGATGTTCGTGCTTTCCTCCTTGGTGGATGCCCTGGCCACCGTTGAGCAGGCAACGATCATCTCAACGACGCACATTCTGGCGAGCGACTACGCCAACTAAGTAGTTCCAAGGCGGGACCCGGCAGGGTCCCGCCTTTGCTTTCCCCGCAATGCATTTGCCCAGTATCTGAGAAAGAACCACGAGTGAACAATTCGCTTAACACCACCTTGAGCCCCGGCCTGAAGCTGGTGTATCTGCTGATCGCCGTGGCCACCGGACTGCTCATGCCGATTCAGAGCCGCGTCAACGGTGCCTTGGGTGTTGAGCTGGGCGACGCGGTTGCCGCCGCGCTGGTCAGTTTTCTGGTGGGGCTGGTGGCATTGACCATCATCCACCTTGTGGTCCCCGGCGCCCGCCGGGCCGCGCGCTCGGTGCCCCGCGTCATCCGCGAGCGTCAATTCCCGTGGTGGTATCTGGCCGCCGGCGCGGTAGGCGGATTTGTGGTGGTCAGCCAGTCGGCCGCGGTTCCGTTGGTTGGCGTGGCGCTATTTACCGTGAGCCTGGTGACCGGCCAGACCGTCGGCTCGATGATCGTGGACCGGATCGGCTTCGGTCCGGCGGGGCCACGAAAGATCAGTGCGCTGCGCTTGGCCGGGGCGGCGCTCACGGTGATCGGAGTAATCTGGGCCGTCAGCCCACGCATTAATACGGACATCGAGCTGACCACGCTGTTGCTGCCCATGATCTTCTCACTCGTGGTGGGCATACTCATGGGATTCCAATCGGCTTCCAACGGGGTGCAGGCCCAAGCCTATGGCACCCCGATAACCGCTACACTGATGAACTTTGTCGTGGGCAGCTTGATGCTCGCGGTGATCTTGCTGGTGCGCCTGCCCGCTGTTTCCCCGCTCGGGGCCCCGCCAAGCCAATGGTGGTTTTACGTCGGCGGGCTGCTTGGATGCGTTTTTATCGGCGTCTCCGCATTCATGGTCAAGCATCTAGGGGTGCTGTTCACCGGCTTGTGCATGATCTGCGGCCAGCTGCTCGGCTCGCTCCTGATGGATTTGCTGGTACCCACCGACGGGTCGCAGATTAGCTTTGCCACGGTAGCCGGCACCGTGCTGACCCTGCTCGCGGTAGCGCTCGCATCGGTCAGCGGCACCGGAAAACTCACCCGCAAGCGCAACTAGGGGATTCTGCTCTCTATGGCTGACGGGCCATCAGGACCGCCGATGCGATTACGGCGCTTTGGGCTCGGCCCCGGGCTGCGCGCATGACCGGGCACCGGGTGCCTATTCGGCCACGAGACTTTTTCGCATCTTTACGCTTGTGGTTTCGTATCCGAGCGACTCATAGAGCCCTCGCGCCGAGCGATTGAAGCCGAATACGCTCAGCCCCAGGGTGCACGCTCCTTGCGATCGCGCATAATCTTCGGCCAGCAGCATGCCTGCCTTGCCATGTCCCCTGCCGCGGGCATCGGAGTCGACGACAATGTCCCACACCCACCAAGAGGTCGGATCCTTCGACTGATCCGGTCCGACCCAGATATAGCCGACCGCAGATCCGTTCTCGTCGATCAGATTAAATACCGCATTCGCTGAATTGGGGCGCTCCGTGGGAAACGCCCCGCGGAGCGTAAGCTCCGCCTGCGACCTGGCGGCTTCGGTGGTGCTTCCCAACGAGACCAGATCGGCGGCATACTCGCTGGCGCTTCGTTCCATCCATGCTGGGAACTCTGCGGGCTCCAAGGCAACCAGTCGAATAGTCATGGCTCAAGCCTAAGCCGATTTCTGCCACGGGATGAACGCCGCAATCGGCTACCAGCCGGTGAGCCCGGTGGCAGGCACCGCCCGGACGGCAACGAATCCGGTTCCCGCGTTCGCCCTAAAACGGGCGGAAACCGGATCTCGTGCCGAGATGTGGGCAACACCTTCGAGCCGGCCAGCCGCTAGGAACCGAAGGTTTTGGCATCTTCGAGAATGTCGATGAGCTGATCGAACCACTGCACGTAGCTGGCGTAGGTGTAGGGGCGTTTGTCATCCCACTCCACGACTTGGCCGGACTGCACCGCAGGCAGTGAGGAGAACACCGGATGGTCTTTGACCTGTGCTGCCGTCCCCGAGTAGCTGAGCACCACGTCTGCCGGGTAATCACTAACCTTTTCCCAACTCAGTGAGGCCCACCCGCTATCAGCGGTCGGGCCGGCTATTTCGAATCCCAGGTCCTCGAGCAAGGCGAGCTGGCCGATGGTTTTCTGACCGACGTAGAGCTCATCGTAACCGTTGAGCGCGATGATCCTCAGCCCGGGCTTTTCGGCGGCGATGCCCTTCAGCGTCTCGAGCCGCTCGGTGAAAGCCGTTTTGTCTTGCACCGCCGACTCGGTGTTCGTATCACCGCCGAGCGCTTCGGCTAGGGCGGCATAGTCCTCGATGACGCTTTGAACCGGGCGGCCGCCTGATTTAATCGGCAGGTATGGTGCGGTGGCGGTAGCTTCGCCCTGGACCTTCTCATCCCACCAGGTCCAGCCGGTGCCTTCGGAGTTGCCGTAGCCGATAATCACCTCGGGGTCCAAGGAGAGCAGCTTCTCCAGGTTGAACTCCGCGTCCTTGCCGACGATCGTCATCTGGCTGACATCCGCGTTGCCTACCGAAAGTCCGCCTTCTTCGGTGAGTCCATAGCCAAAGACACCGGTGGGGCGGACGCCGTAGTCCCACAGCGCGGCCGCGGAGTAGGAATCCACGACGATCGATTCGGGCAGCTGGTCCAGGGTAGTTTTCTTCTCATAGAACGAGTCGGTAAACGACCACGAGCCGTGCAGGGTCTCTGGCGAAGCGCCGGTGCTCGCATTTTCAGCGCTCTGCGCTCCACAGCTGGTGAGCGCGATGATTGAGGCGGCGCTGAGCATGGTCAGCAGCGTGCGTCGGGTAGGTGCAGTCATATTCGGTTCATCTTTCGGTTAGGTGCGGCGCGTCCGGAGCCGGCCGGCCAAGGCAATATTCTGGTGGTGTTGACGAGCCGCTAGGCCCAGCTCTCTACGTCACCCAGGGGAACGACCAGCGGCGTCCGGGATACGGGGTCCTCGATGATCCGGCAGCGCAGCCCGAAGACCTCGTGAATCAGCTCTTCGGTGACGATCTCGGACGGCGCACCGGTGGCCACGATGGCGCCGTCCTTCATGGCAATCAGATGATTGGCATAACGGCATGCGTGATTCAGATCGTGGAGCACCGCGACCACCGTGTGCCCCTTGCCGCGGTTGAGCTGGCGGCAGAGCTCCATGATTTCTATCTGGTGCGAAATATCGAGGTAGGTGGTGGGTTCGTCCAGTAGCAGCAGCGGGGTTTGCTGCGCAAGCACCATCGCGACCCAGACGCGTTGGCGTTGTCCTCCGGAGAGCTCATCGACCAGCCTGCGTGAAAGGCTGGCCGTATTGGTCGCTAGCAGGGCTTCGAGCACCGCGCTCTCATCCGCTGCAGACCATTGCGAGAGTAGCTTCTGATGCGGGTAGCGACCGCGAGCCACCAGATCTGCGACGGTGATTCCATCCGGGGCAATCGAGGACTGGGGGAGCAGCCCCAACCGCTTGGCAACGTCCTTGGCAGGAAGCCTATGGATCGGTTTTCCGTCCAAGATAACCTGCCCGGCCAGGGGCTTGAGCAGACGCGACAGCGCGCGCAGCAAGGTTGATTTGCCGCAGGCGTTCGGACCGATAATGACGGAAAATGATCCGTCGGGGATCGCGACGTTCAGCTCCTGGGAGATGGTGCGCTGTTCGTAGCCCAGAGTAAGATCGTGGCCGCTTAGCCGAGAGGTGGTTGACTCCCCAAGGCGGCCAGGGGCATTGGTGAGCTGGGGATCTCGAACCGATGGCTGGCTTGTTCTCATCTGCAACTTATTGCCTTTCAACTTCTTTTCGCCTCGCGGAGCAAGAGCCAGATCAAATAAATGCCGCCTACGCTGACCGTGACCACGCCGACCGGTAGCGCGGTCTCCGGAACCAGGCGCTGGGCCATCAGATCGCTGAAAAGCAAGAGCACCGCACCGAGAATGGCCGATGAGCCCATGCGGACTCCCGCGCTGCGCGTTAAACGCCGGGCTACTTGGGGTGCGGCCAGGGCGATAAACGAAATAGGCCCGGCGGCGGCCGTGGCCAGTGCGGTGAAGCCGACGCCGACCACCATCAGCAGGAGCCTGGCGGGCTCAACTCGAATGCCCAACGCGCTGGCGGCGTCGTCTCCCATCTCCAGCATGTGCATCCGCGGGGCCAGCATGGCGGCGGCGATGAAAAAGACGGTGACCGCGAGCAACGCCGGTTGTGCGTGCTCCCACCCCATCGCATTGAGCGACCCGGCGCCCCAGACGGCCGCGGACATCGCTTCTTCGAGCCCCGCACGCAGGATCAGCCAAGTATTCAGCGACGCGAGAATGGCGCTGATTGCAATCCCGACAATGATCAACCGGAAACCTTGAGACCCGCGGCGATAAGCCAAGAGATATACCAATGCAGCCGTCAGCAGGCCTCCGAGAAGTGCCCCAGCGGCAATCTGAAAATATCCTCCGCCAGCGAGAAAAATAATCGCCAAGGCGCCGGTGTATGCGCCGGTGTTGAACCCGATGATGTCCGGGCTGCCCAAAGGGTTCCGAGTCAGCGACTGGAAAATCGCTCCGCTGATACCCAAAGCCGCGCCGAGCGCCAGGGCCATGACTACCCGCGGCAAGCGCCAGGAGAGCACCACCAGCTCGCTCGAGCTGCTGCCGGTGCCGAGCAGCGCACGCAGAAGCTCTATGGCCGAGAAAGTTATTTCGCCTGTGGCTAGGGCCCAGAGCGCTAGCACGAGACCGAGCGCAGCAAAGATCGCGCAGACGATGATCGAACGGCGCTGCACGCGGAGCGAGAAGCGGCCGCCAGGCGATGAAAGCACCGTGTGCCCTGGCCCGAAATCCACGCGTTGAGCGGAAGCGAGAGTGTTGCCCGTGGTGGTCATAGCCCGCTGACCTGCTTTCGGCGGACCAGCCAGATCAGCACCGGCGCGCCCACGAAGGCCGTCACGATGCCGACCTGCAACTCACCGGGCGGAGCAACTACGCGGCCGATGACGTCCGAGACCAAAAGCAGCACCGGTCCCAACGCCAGGCTATAGAGGACAATCCACCGTTGATCCGCGCCGACGATCCATCGGGCGATGTGCGGAACCATCAGCCCCACGAACCCGATGGGGCCGGCAGCCGCGGTGGCGGCGCCGCACAATAATGTCACCGCAACGATGACCGCAACGCGGGTTCGCGTGACGTTGCTTCCCAATGCGCGGGCCATGTCCTCACCCAGCGAAACCGCATTGAGCGAGCGTGTGCAGAAAAAGGCCAGGCATAATCCTGCCACGACAAAAGGCAGGATCACCCAGACCATATCCAAGGTCCGGTTGTTCAAGGTACCGGCGCCCCAAAACCGCATCCGGTCGAATGCCTCCGGGTTCAGCAACGTGATGCCACTTGAGATCCCGCCGAGCATGGCGCCCAAGGCAACGCCCGAGAGGGTCAGCTTGATCGGTGTAGCGCCGGACCGTCCACGGGAGCCTATGAGATACACCAGCACGGTGGTGATGATTGCTCCACCGAATGCGAACCAGATGTAATCGGCAATGGAGACGATGCCGAATACGGCAACTGCAAGGACAACCGCGAAGGCGGCACCCGCGTTGACACCAAGAATTCCCGGGTCAGCTAGCGGATTGCGGGTCAAGGCCTGGATCAACGCGCCGCCCACGGCTAGCGCCAGCCCAGCCATGAGGCCGACCAACGTACGCGGTACGCGCAGTTCGTTGAGTATCACTAAATTTTCCTGGGTGCCCAGGCCTGCTAAACCCCGGATTACCTCGACGGCCGGAATCCACTTAGCGCCAACAGCGAGCGACAAGAGCACCGATACGCCGAGCGCTGCGAGTGCTAGCGCGAATCCAACCGCGCGGGTCGCATTGCTCGCAGCTAAACCGGTACGGGTTTCAGTTGAATTTGCTTCGGGGGCAGCAAGGCCAGGCAGGGACGCGACGGCCTCATCGGTCGCCGGAGCGGGTTCGACCCCTGGGACTAATTCCTCGGGCTCTGCGGAGATCTGCGTCGGAGTTCGCATCAGACCTTCTTGAGTTAGGTAATGCTCACCTATCTGATGGCACAAAAGAAAACAGTATCATCTTCTTATTCGGAAGTATCGCAAGATTACGACGGGGACCCCGTGGCCCCTCGGTCGAATAACCGGTCGCCGGCTTGGAATGATGGACGAGCTATGAAGAAATTCGGGTTGGAGGACCCAGTGTTGGGTGCCCTAACTAACTTCGCTGAAACGCCTTGCTCGAGCGGCAGGCGTACCGCGCTTCACGCGGTGTGCATGAAATGCTCTATTTGATCCATCGGCTGGCGCTGAGCAATTGCATTGAGATAAAAAACCGCCATCGTGCCCTGAAATAGGGCACGAAGGCGGGGTGAAGCAGGTCGCAATCGGGGCTGGAATTTCCCTATTCGGGTCGCATCTGGGCTCAGGCCAGTGAGACGAATTGCGCTTTGCCGGAAGAATCAACGGTTACCAGCAGCCCGGACGCTTCAGAATCGATTCGGGTGGAGACTTCAGTGAGCAGCTGGTCCAGGGCGTCCTGCGCAGGAGCAGTGCCTGTGCAGGGCACCCAGTGAAGTTGGATGTGCTTCAGTTGACGCAGTCCTTCGAGCAGGTAATCGGAGCCTTGCGGCGCAACGATCATCAGGCTGCGTGCAATTTCGGCTGCCGGGAGATTCTCCGAGGACACGGAGCTCAGCAGCTGGCGATCCGAACGCCACAAGAAGAAGTGGTACGTGGCAACCAGCGCGGTGGCAACTAGCCAGCCGAAAGGTGCTCGGATCATCTCCAAGAGGCTTCCCGAGCCGGTGCTAACCAGCAGGAATTCGAAGATTCGGTAGCCAACAACAAGCAGCGAAATCAGGGCCACCAGTGCACTGCAACCGAAGAACATCACCAGGTAGACGCGTCGGGAGGCCGGTTTGGCAGGTGCCATGGGGCGGAAGAAAAACACCCAAGCTAGCGCGCCGACAACCAGAAACGCGATTCCGGCGCGGAGCACCGATGCCGAGGTGCCTGTGGAGAACGGAACCGCGAGCGAGGCCAGAAGGGCATTGATGACCATGCCCAAACCGCTGGCGCCGATGGCCAGTGCGGCGCCGCTAACGATCTGCCGGGAAACCTCCGCTGACCACGTGCCGCGTGTGTTCAATTTTGCCTGATGATAGATCCACACGATTAAACTGACCAGCAGCCCGGCGATTAATGGCGGGCCGTCGATGGTGAGGTCCTCGACCCAGGTGTCCGACCCCACGGGTAGCGGGAGCAGTAGGGACAGCAGCCCCGCCGCGCAGAGCAGCGAGAACACCGCGGGCAAAGAAATTCCGATGATGACGTAGCTGAAATCCGTAAAATCATCAACCATGCTGTGCACGCGCTGCACTGTCCAATGCCACCACCATAGGAGGAGTGCGCCAAACGTCCAGACTGCAGCCGCCAATAACTGGGGGAGAGCGGTGGGCGCTCCTAGCAGGATTTCCTGCGGTGAAAGGAGCTCGCTGACGGCACGCTGCACCAAGTACACGGACGAAATGCCGGCCAGTACCAGGGCGTAGGCAGAACCCAGCGCAGGAGCGAGCGAGGGGAGCTCTGTGGGTGCGTACTTCGGGCTATTGATCAAGCGGTACTGCCACACAAAAACCAGGCCCCAGCCCAATCCGGCGCCCAGCAACGACTGCCAGCCGGTGCCGTTCCTGGGGTCGACCAACTCGGCGAATAATCGGAGGAAGGATATTGAAGACATTGCCAGGGCAAGCACGTACACGGCCGCGGCCTGCAAGGACCAAATAGCGGCGTCAACCGGATTGACCTGTTGGAGGTTTTTTCGGACCGTGCGCCACAGCAGCCAGGTGAGGGGGCCGGCGATCAAGGTGAAAGACAGTCCCACCGCGAGTTCGGTGGATCCGCTGTAGGCCGGAACGAAGCCACGCAAGAGCATCGAGATCAGGGTCGAAAGTCCCGAGCCGAGGACCATGAGCAAAATGAACAACAAGCCGTGCAGAATTAGTTGGCGAAGGCTGGTCACCGTTTGCCCGGCCACCGCGTGATTGGGCCGTTGCGTGGTGGGGTTGCTCATGGCTAGTACCCCAACATTTCTTCGTCGGTGCACATATTGACCTGCCATGGGGCAACCAGGATTTTCCACTCCGAGCCGACCTGGGTCAGCTGGAAGGAATCCTGGTACGCGTACATGCCGAAGAAGGAATCGTAAACAGCGCTGGTGTCATCGTTGAAGGTCACGTGGACCTCGGCGCTGTTGCCGGTGATCACGGTTTTTATCAGGCTCACCTCGGGGTCGCGCAGCTCTGCAGACAAGGGGTCGCAGAGCTGCTTGTCTGCAGCGTTATGAACGAAATTCTTCGCGGTATCCATATCGGCGTCGGCGATGGCCATGATGTAGCGCTGGACGGCGCCCTCCGGGGTGTTCTCGGCAAGCAACGGGGCCGCGGGGCGCAGGGCAACGGAGATCAGGGCGGCTATAACCAATGCCACACAGAGCGCACCAAGGGCTATCAATGACAGCCGTACGCGCGAATAATTACTTGTCATCCCATAATTCTGCCTGTTAGATATAAGATAATCCAGCTACGCATGGTTGCGATTTGATATAGATCTCACCCGAGATTTGCTCGGGTTTGAGATAATGGTTGTGTGACGATCCTTTCTGCTACCCAAACCACCGAGTCGACCGACGTTCCGGCCCTTGAGCTGCCCCCGCTACAGCTGGGCAAGCACACCATCGAAACCCCGGTGATCCTGGCCCCCATGGCTGGCATCACCAACCGAGCGTTCCGTCGACTGTGCCGTGAATACGGTGGCGGCGTGTATGTAACCGAAATGGTCACCGCACGCGCCCTGGTGGAGCGAAACGCCGAGTCGATGCGCATCATCTCCCACGACGAGGATGAGGAGCTGCGCTCCATCCAGATTTACGGTGTGGACCCGAATACCGTGCGCGCCGCGGTGCGCATGGTCATCGACGAAGACCGCGCCGACCATATCGACCTGAATTTCGGTTGCCCGGTCCCGAAGGTCACCCGCAAGGGCGGTGGCGCTGCGCTGCCGTGGAAGACGGACCTTTTCACCTCCATTATCGAAGCGGCCACCTCCGAGGCAGCCAAGGGCGAGGTGCCGTTGACCATCAAGATGCGCAAGGGCATCGACGAGGACCACCTGACGTACATCGAGTCGGCCAAAATCGCTCGTGACCACGGCGCCGCCGCAGTCACCCTGCACGGCCGCACCTCCCGCCAGTACTACGCAGGAAAGGCCGACTGGGAAGCCATCGCCACCTTGCGCGAAGCCCTGGCGGATATTCCGGTGCTGGGCAATGGAGACATCTTCAGTGCCGAAGACGCCATCGAGATGGTCGAGCAGACCGGAGTCGACGGCATCGTGGTGGGCCGCGGCTGCCAGGGGCGCCCGTGGCTTTTCGGCGATCTGCAGGCCGCTTTCGAAGGGCGGCCGCAGCGTTTCCGCCCCGGCGTGCGCGAAGTGGCGGACACCGTGTACCGCCACGGAGAGCTGCTGGCCGAGTACTTCGAGGATGAAGGCAAGGGGATGCGCGACATCCGCAAGCATATTGCCTGGTACTTCAAGGGCTATCCGGTGGGCGGCGATATCCGCGCCCAGCTGGCCCAGGTGCCGTCCTTGGAGCGCCTGCGCGAACTGCTGAATGAACTCGATCTGGATTTGGGCTACCCGGGCTCTGCCGCCGAGGGGACCCGTGGACGTGCCGGAACGCCGAAGAAAACCCACCTGCCAGACGGCTGGCTGAGCTCGCGTGAGATGTCCGATGAGCATCGGGTCATGATCAAGGCAGCTGAGTTAGACATCTCCGGTGGATAAGTGAACGAGTGACCCAAAAAGTCACTAGACTCTTCATATGACCGAGATCAACGGATATACCGAAGCTGATCAGGAACGTTGGGTGCCCGAACCGGCTAAGAAGTCGTATCGCACCGCGTTCGCACGTGATCGCGCCCGGGTTTTGCACTCCTCGGCGCTGCGCCGGCTGGGCGCCAAAACCCAGGTGGTCTCACCCACGCTGAACGATTTCGTGCGGACCAGGCTGACCCACTCCCTGGAAGTGGCGCAGGTGGGACGCGAACTCGGGGCCGCCTTGGGCTGCGATCCCGACATCGTAGACACCGCGTGCCTGGCCCACGACCTAGGCCACCCGCCCTTCGGCCACAACGGTGAGAAAGCCTTGAACAAGCTGTCCAAGGACATCGGTGGTTTCGAAGGCAATGCGCAGACCCTGCGCCTGCTCACTCGGCTGGAGACCAAGACCTTCCGTCATAACGGCCATTCGGCCGGGCTGAACCTTTCACGAGCTGCCTTGGACGCCTCGTGCAAGTACCCTTGGCTGCGTGAAGATGCGCCGATGCGAAACGGGAAGAAGACGAAGAAATTCGGCGTCTATACCGATGACCGGCCGGTCTTCGACTGGCTGCGCAGCGGCCCGGATTCGGTGCTCGGCCAGGTGTGCATGGAAGGCCAAGTCATGGATCTGGCCGATGACATCTCCTACTCGGTGCATGACGTGGAAGACGCGATAGTCGGAGGGCGCCTGCAACTGCGCTGGCTGCTCGAATCCGCGCAAAGGGACCGCGCCCTGCAAGTGACCAAGGACTGGTACCTGCCCACCACGAACGAGTCAGATATCGAGGCGGCATTGGCTCGCCTGGAAGCCTCGGCCGAGTGGGTATCGCACGCCGACGGCTCACGCCGGGCACGAGCGGCGCTCAAGGATATGACCAGCCAATTCATCGGACGGTTCTGCCAGGCGGCCATGGACGCCACGCGCAGCGAGTACGGGCAGGGAAGCCTGACCCGGTACAACGCACAGCTGATCGTTCCCGAGGAAACCGAACACGAGATCGCGGTGATGAAGGGGATTGCCGCGAACTTCGTGATGACCAACGAAGAGCGCCAGCCAATCTATGCGCGGCAGCGGGAAATACTCACCGACCTGGTGGAGTTGTTATCCGATAAGGAAGACAAATACCTCGATTCCATCTTCGCCGCCGACTACAAGGACGCGGCGGACTCGCATGAACGTTTGCGGGTGATCATCGATCAGGTCGCCTCGTTGACCGACGCTTCGGCCCTGGAATGGCACACGGCGCTGGTCAAGGGCGAGAGTTTCGAACCGAAGCTTTTCTAGGCTGAGCATCATGCACAGCCCGTGACGCGCGCAGCCTAGGCGGCGCGCAACTTCTTAGAATGGGAAACATGGCAGGGCTGATTAAACGAGAAGACATCGACGAGGTGCGTAACCGCATCGACCTTCGTGAGGTCGTCGAATCCTATGTCACGCTCAAATCCGCGGGCGTGGGCTCCTACAAGGGCCTGTGCCCGTTCCACGATGAACGCAGTCCTTCCTTCCATATCCGCCCTCAGCTGGGAACCTTCCACTGCTTCGGCTGTGGCGAGTCCGGGGACGTGATTGCGTTCATCCAGAAGATGGACCACTCTTCATTCACCGAGACCGTTGAATCCCTGGCGGCTCGCATCAACTACGAGCTGCATTATGAGGATGGCGGAACCGGGCCCCGCCGCGAAGAATACGGTAAGCGCCAGCGACTGGTCGACGCCCATAAGGTGGCCGAGGAATTCTTCCGCACCCAGCTAGCCAGCGACGAGGCGCAAACCGCTCGAGAATTCCTGAACGGGCGCGGCTTCGAGCCTCAGGCGGCAGCCGATTTCTCCGTGGGGTACGCACCCAAGGGGTGGGACGCGCTGCTCAAGCACCTGCGTTCAACGGGTTTTGCCGACGAGGAACTCAAACTCACCGGCATGTTCTCGGAAGGCAACCGCGGGATCTACGACCGGTTCCGTGGCCGGCTGGTATGGCCCATCCGCGACCTGTCAGGTGCCACGATTGGCTTCGGCGCGCGCAAACTCTACGAGGATGA
Organism: Glutamicibacter sp. AOP12-B1-11; assembly: GCF_052379245.1. Taxonomy (NCBI): domain Bacteria; kingdom Bacillati; phylum Actinomycetota; class Actinomycetes; order Micrococcales; family Micrococcaceae; genus Glutamicibacter; species Glutamicibacter sp. AOP12-B1-11. The sequence goes on from NZ_JBQSYL010000005.1 coordinate 132,091, forward strand.
TCAGGGCCCTAAATACCTGAACACCCCCGAGACCCAGCTGTATAAGAAATCGCAGGTGCTCTACGGGCTGGATCTGGCTAAAAAACAGATTTCCAAGACCAGGCAAATCGTCGTTGTCGAAGGCTACACCGACGTGATGGCCTGCCACCTTGCGGGGATCACCACGGCGGTGGCGACCTGTGGCACCGCCTTCGGCACCGACCACATCAAGATCGCCAGGCGGCTTTTGCAGGATGACGGTACCGGTGGCGAAGTGATCTTCACCTTTGACGGCGATGCCGCCGGGCAGAAGGCGGCTTTGCGTGCCTTCGAAGAAGACCAGCGTTTTATCGCGCAAACCTATGTGTGCGTTGAGCCGACCGGTGCGGATCCCTGCGATCTGCGTTTGCATCGCGGGGATGAAGCGGTGCGTGAACTGATCGAGCTCAAGCGCCCGCTCTTCGAGTTCGCGATCCGCGCGGAGCTGAAGAAGTTCAATCTGGACACCGTTGAAGGCCGTGTGCAGGCCCTGCGGCAGACCGCACCGATCCTCGCGCAGATTCGTGACTCGTCGATCCGTCCGGCCTACGCGCGTGAACTGGCCGGCTGGCTGGGCATGAACAATGAAGACGTGAACCGTTCGGTTGCCGCCTCCATCAAACGCGCCCGGCTGCCTAAGAACACCCAGGCGGCCGCCGGTAGCGCCCAGGCTGCGGGGGAGGCGCAAGAGCAGCCCGGCAACGCCTTCGAACGTCCCGACAAGCGTGATCCGGTGATGCGTTTGGAGCGTCAGGCGCTGGAAGTTGTCATTCAGCAACCTCACCGGCTCAGTGAAGAGCAGTGGCAAGCCTTTTACGAGGCCCGCTTCATGGCTCCGGCGCACGCCGCCGTACACGATGGGGTGGTGGCTGCCAGTGCGGTAGGCGCTTCGGCATCGTCGTGGGTCGAGGTGATTCGTGATGAGGTGCCCGAACAGTTGCGTTCTTTCGTCTCCGAGCTTGCGGTGACCAGCATTCCGGCCTCCGATGAGCACAACTTGTCCCGCTATTGTTCAGACATCATCAATGGGCTGATTGAGCTTCAAATCACACATCGCAAAGCCGAGCTCATTGGCCGGTTGCAGCGGGCCGAAATGGAACCCGAAGGGGAGGAATACACCCAGATCAACCGCGAACTTATGGAACTTGAGATGCGTCGCCGAATCCTCCGTGGGACCTGAGCGGCCAGTTTTGGTTTTTGGTTGAGCGTCGGGTAAAGTTATATCTCGTTGCATTCCTCCATAGCTCAATTGGCAGAGCATTCGACTGTTAATCGAAGGGTTGTTGGTTCAAGTCCAACTGGAGGAGCTCATTCTGGCCCCGATCCGCATTGCGCGGATCGGGGCCTTTTTCATTTAAAATTTCTTCTCCAAGAAGTTGCCCAAGGGTCACGTTTAGGAGCCCGCTGACGATAAGTAGCTCGTCAATAGAGAACGAGACCTTACCTAGAATGCGTTGAGATACTGCGCCCTGTGAGACTCCGAGGGCTTCAGCCAAGTGACCTTGAGTCATGCCGCGGCGCGCCAGCCAAGCCTTTACTTCAAGCCCTGCTGTGCGGTTGATGGGGGTACGGTTTATTGGAGCTGCTGTCATGCTTCAACGATAGTTGGCCGGATGCAGTAACTCAAGCTCCAAAGAAATATTTTCGGCTCAGACAAAAATCTTGCTTGCTTAACTTTCGGTTGAACTATAAGTTTAAGTGCATGGCTACATATTCTCAGGCTGTTCGAGCAAATGTACTTGCTGAACTTGGCCGGAAAGATCTTAAACAACACGTCGCAGCTTCTTGGCTCCCGATTTCTGGTTCTGCCTTTTCGTCACGCCTGGACGGCAAGGTTGAATTTCGCATTGGCGAACTCGTGAAGATCGCAATTCACCTTGGAGTCCCATTCAGTACCCTGGTCGCTGGACTCGACGAAATTGTGGCTGAAGAAATAGCTAAACAGTCGAAAGCGGTGGCGTCATGACCAACGAAATCCAATCAATTGAAGCAGAAATTATTGTTGAAGAAGATGGATTATCAGTTTTGGCGGCAGATGTTGCTCGTGAACTGACAACAAGGATTCGGCAGGCGCTCGAATTTACTTGGGAACTTGTGATCCAGGCGTACCAAGGCCGCGCTTGGCTTGCGTTGGGTTACAAGACCTGGAATGACTACTGCGTCAAAGAATTCGGCAACCAGCACATTGCTATTCCCCGAGAAGACCGTGACGAAGTAATTGGCTCACTGCGCTCAGCAGGGCTGAGTGTCCGAGCGATTGCGGACGCGACTGGACTCTCCAGGGGCACTGTCGGTAATAGCGCAAAGCGGGTAGACGAGCTCAGGTCGTCCGAGAGCGTCAGTAACGCTGGCTCCCCTGCTCCAAGTGGAACAGATGGTGACAAAGAATCAGGTGTCCAAAATTGGACACCTGAGAATAGCAATTCACACACTGAGAGTAAGTCTCAGAAAGTCCAAGGCATTGACGGCAAGATGTATGACCGTTCTGCGCCCAAACCAAGGCCGAAAGCTGAAGAGTCCACTGAACAGCCTTTAGACGGCCAGACGGACATTGTTGACGCATTGGACATGCCACTCGAAGACTTGGGCATCACACCGATCAGCCCGAACGAGGTAATTGATAAGAACGCCAAGAGCCGTGTGCAGAACGTGAAGCGGCTTACCGGATCAGGTGGACAGTACGCGCAAGCTCCCCTGCCAATGGTGATCAACCTAGCCGGACAGATCGTGGAAACCACCGCTGGCGCACACGACCTCGACGTCGAAGAAATCACGTCCCTAGCTGATGACAGCTCCCGTGCAGTCTTGGTGCTCGCTCGGATGCTGGAAACCATCGACTCTGACGAGATTGACGACGAAAAGACACGAGCAGCCATTGAACAGAACTTGAACCAGGCACAGGAATACCTGGACAACTTCTTGACCACTCTGACGGAGGTCTAACCCATGAGCACGCAACAAAAAAGCTCCCCAGCTGAATTGCAGTCAGCTGAGGAGCCATCAAAAACTTCTAACCCGAAGTCACACCATTATATGCAGGAAGATGCCGCCACTGCTACCCGGAGCGGACGGATCAACCCGGACTCACGACAGATGCTCTGGCTGGCAGTTTCACTCGTCGGATTCGTGGGCGCTATCAGCTTCATGGTTTCATTCGCAGGACTCGTCGCCGTCGCAGAGTGGGCCGGCCTACCACCATCAATGCGCTGGACAGTTCCAATCTTCATCGACACAGCAATTCTGGTGTACTCCATCGCCGTCTTGGTGCACCGTTCACGCGGAGAAAAGACGTGGGCATCCTGGCTATCACTCGGTGCTTTTACGTTCGTTTCGGTACTTGCCAACGTCGGCCACGTGCTGCTGCTTGACCAGAACATGGACAGCTTCAAGACCGGCATTGGCGCGATTGTCGCAGGCATGGCCCCGATTGGTGTCTTCGCTGCTACTGAAGAGCTAGGTCGTCTTGCTATTGCTCGGCCACAGCGTCAACGTGACGAAGAGCGTTTGGTGCAGGTAGGTGTGGACCGTCCCAACCCGACGCCGCCCACGACACCACAGCCAGATCGCACGACACCTGAACTTGAGGTCGCTGCACCGGTCATCGACAGCGTTGAACCTGTCTCCGCTTATGAAGAGCAGCAGACTGTTTCTCAGCCCGAACCGGCTGTAGCATCCGTCGAAGATCCAGCACCAGCTACCAAGAAGAGCGTCTTTGCTTTCTACCCATTCGACCAGGATGCTACCGAACTGGAATGGGGCCGGACGTTCATTCCACCTGTGGATTCGGAGCCTGTAGTACCCGCGATCAAGCCGGAACCACCGGTCACTCCTGTTACCAGCGCCCAGCCAGCACAACAGCCTGAGAAGCCGTCCCTAAGTGCTGTTTCTTATATGAATCCTGTTGACCAGGAACAGCAAATCATCGATGACCTGCTGGCAGCACATGGAGCGGAACTAACCGCGCAGATGCTTGCTGACGCACTTGGAAAGACCTTGCGTACTGGCCAACGGAAGTTGACCCGTATCAAGGCAAAGCACCCAGAAATTTTCTCTGACAATACTGAAAGCTCGAAAGAGGCATAGATCTTGGCACCGCAAATTTTGATCAATGAACCTAGAACGACGCTTCCTAGGTTGATTGGCATGGTTGATGTAAAGGGTGAACTTCAGTGAGCTTTGAAGCAACGAACCTCGCCCGGAAAATGGCATCATCCAAAGAGTTCCGACCAGGCGAATTGCATGTGATGCTGTTGCTGGCTGATCATGCCAACGAAGAATGGGTGTGCTGGCCGTCCCTCGAATTGCTCGCCATGGATACGTGCATGGGCGAACGTACCGTGCGTCGTCACCTGCGCGCTTTAGAAGAGCGCGGGGTGCTGGTCTGTGATGCATTGTATGACTCGCATAGTGGTGCACGTATCGGCAACCAGTTCAGGCTTGTGGAATCAGCCATGGAGCGTTTGGCGCAGGCAGGGGCACAGCAGCGTGCCGAGATGAAAGAGCGCATGGGGCAACGTCGGTCAAAGATGCGTCACAGCAAAACAGTGTCTATTGAGACCGGTGTGGATGCTGAATCGGAACCATCGGCCATTTTGGCCGGTGGTGAAAGCCCAGCAAATACAAGCCCGGCCAAAATGGCCGGTGGTGAAAAAACAGTTCTTCAGACGGGCGAAAACCCAGTAATTACAAGCCCGGCCAATTTGGCCGGTGGTGGTTCAAACGATGATGTACCACCGGCCAAATTGGCCAACCCATCGTCGAATTTGGCCAAAAATACTGAAGTGCCTTTAAAGGAACGCGCGCGCATTAACCATCATCATCAATCATCAGACGCGGGAACGTTCGATCCCGTGGCGATTCCAGTGACTGATGATGACGATGATTCGAAGTCGGACGTGGGACAGAAAAATGAAGAATCTCCTGTGCCGATGTCGGAGGTTTATCACGGCGTAGATCTTGGTGCGCTGCACCATATGGTTCCAGCAACCTTGCAAAGCTTGAGCGTGCAACAGGTGCGGTCAGTGATCGACATTGTGCTGGCTCGCGCCACAACCAAGATCAGTTCGCCACTGCGCTATGTGGCAGCGTCGTGCCGCCAAGACCCAGAATCGCTGTATGCGGCTGTCACAGGCCTAAGCGCCGTGACTGGGCCAGTTGCCACGGTTAGTAGTGGTTTCGCTGATCAGGACGCATCTACAGGCTACGAGCCGGGGTTCATTGCGGAATGCGAGTCGCATGATTGGAGCTCGAAGAATCCAGACTCGATCTGCCCCGGATGCAACGCGAACTATCTCACCGGAGAAAGTCACCTGAACCCACGCCCAGGGAAGCCAGAACGTGGCTGGTTTCGCACCAGTCTTCTGCTCGACGACGCGCCAAGTCGTGGAGGAACCGCGGATGTAGGCCTGCCGTGGGGGCCTGACGATGACCCCGGTTTCTAAGCAGCACCAGAACGCCATTGACCCACCGATCGACGACAACCTGAATTCAAGGAGGTGACCAGCAATGACTCAAACTTCATCAACACTCAAAGCCACACAGCTGCCAGACCAGGAAACCCTTGCCCGGGCTGTTTTCCAGGCGAAGAACGCAGTTTCCTCAGTGCTTGGCCCGACTTTTCGAGATGGACTTGACGACGTACTTCAAGAAACGTGGATTTCTGCGAAGAAGTCATTACCGAACTTCGACGGTGCAGCGTTGCAAGCATGGGTGAACACTATTGCTCGTCGCCGCGCCAAGGACTACATCGCCAAAGTGGGGCGATTGCGCGAACATCAGGACAAGTTCGAGCATGAATCGACTAGCCGCTATAAGTCCAGCCTGTCGTTAGTTGCTGAGGATTTCTCAGAAATGGTCAGTGACCAGCAGGCCGCTGCGGGGCGAATCGGAACGCTGCTGACCTACGTGGAATCTTTCATCCAGAATCAGGCCACATGCTCTCGGGCGTTAGCGCTGATCACAACCTATGGTGACCAGGTTGATGTTGCGGCCCGAGCCATGACCGTCAGTGAAGATACTTTGCGTTCTTGTCGTCGAGAGTTCGTGCGCTGCGCGGTCGTTGTTTCTCGGGCTCTGGAAGCCAAGGAACAGGGTCTGAAACCGAATATGGATGTTCTGATTGATTGCCTGCCAGGCTCTGGAGAATCAGGGGAGTGGGTCGCTGAGTTCGTTGCCGACGTATTGGCGTGCGGTGGATTTGCCAAGGTGGATATGCCGCAGTTGATGGGACGCACCGGGAAGAGCTACAACACGGTACGTCAATATCTTCACGATGCCCTGTGGCTGCTGCGTATCGCGGTCACGGTACTCACTCCGGATGAAGAATAGGGTTCCATGCAATCCAGACACATTTGATCCGGCCAGGGGAGATACGACAGCGATATCAAAAATAGAACTAACGCATTTCGAGGGGCATGACGATGGACGACAAACAGGGTGTGGGGAACGAGCTGGATAACGCGGACTTACTGGAAGAAATTCGGCAGCTTCGACAGGAAGTCGCTAACGTCAAACCGCGCCGGGGTCTAGTGCGACGGGTGCGTGACAAGTCCAAAGCCTGTGGGGCATGGCTGATCAATGGGTTGGCTCCCGTTGGAGAGGCAGACCAGGTAAGGGAGGAAAGCACTGTGGTTCAGTTCCTCGCGAAGCGGATGCGGACTCGGCGCGGTAAAGCGTTGATCCTGGCGATCAGCGCGGCAGTGTTTGTTTTCTGGGTTGGGTTGGTTTTGGCGATCATGATGTGACAGCTGCAGATGGTGGGGGAGTACGGTAGCGTGCTTCCCCTTTTTTGTGCCCTGAAATTCTCCATCAATCTGACACACAGATGCATCGACACTTTCTGATCTGCAATTGACCGCTCGGAAACGAGAAAGAAATGGAGTAAGACATGGATAACATCCCAGGGCTGGAAGACAGCCCACTGATCGATGTGGCAGGCATGTGGCTCTGGATTGGCTTTTTGGTGTGTCTGGTTGGTCTTGTCGTCGGTGCGCTGGCATTTGCGTACGGCAAGATTCGGGGCCGTCGTGGTTTCACCCAATCCGGTTTGGTTGCCGTACCCATCGCCTTGGTGGGTTCAGTGATCCTCGGTGGCATCAACGGGGCAGTGGCTTGGTCATCGACAAAGGAATTCACGATGCAGGCTTTGCCTGAAGACGCGCAGTCTCGCTCGATCACGATCGAGAAGGCAGCACCAAAAGTGACATGTTCCGACACCATCAAGATTTCGCATTCCTGGAGACAGGACGAAGCATCGAAAAATGATCGAGAAAGGGCTAACTATTTGTGGCCCAAGCTCGTCTCTGACGAAGATGCTGCCAAGCATCCAACAGTCCTCGGTTTGGAGTACATGCCCCAGGGCCCTGACTGCAGTAAAGCGAACGAGGTTGCTCAGACTTGCACCAACGTCACTGTTTGGGTCGAGAAGGAAGACAGCAAGCCGATGCGGCCCGGGGACCAAATCCCCGATGCGATGGACCCGGACAAGCACGAGTATCCGGCTCGTGGCTCCAAAGACTGCTAGATCATCACTACACGAAAAGGAAATAAGAGATCATGTTGACCACGATTTCAACTGCGGCTTCAGCATTGGCCGCCAAAGCGAATGTTGGCGTTTTAGCCAAGACGTCCGGTTACAACCCAAACATCGGCGTGAATGACGACGTTCCAGGCGCTGCTTTTGCCGCCGATATGGCCGGTGGCGTGTTCTTCTACGCCTACATCGGTTTGGGCGTGGCCTTGGTGCTGGCTGGTTTGTTGTGGGGCTTGGGCAAGCTGTCCAAGAACCAGGGAATGCAGAGTATCGGCATTGGCGCGGTGGTCACGGTACTCATCGCTGCGGTGCTTGTTGGTTCGGCCAATGGTCTGATCGCTTGGTTCTCAAGCCAGAACCTGACCTAAGCCAACCGCCACAACAGTAAGGAGCGCCGTCACATGTTTGATGACTGGGGCAAAACAATCCAGGAATGGATGAATGGATCCGTTGAAGGGTTCGCCTACTGGGTTTGGATGTGCATCAAGTCCGCATTTTCCTACTCGGATATGAACGATTCATGGTGGATCACCGTCATCGGTGGAACTGTGACAACCCAAGTAGGTTCGGTATCCAGCGAAGTCAATCATCCGGGGATGCTCAACGTCATTGCTTTGGCGGCGATCCCGGTGTTGATTATCTTCATCGTGATCCAGCTAGCCATGTCAATGTGGCGGCGTTCCACTGTAGGCCTGATTCGGGCCGCACTAGCGGGATTCTTTGCGATCCCGACGACCTATATTTTTACCGGTTTCCTCTTCTTGTTCATCAAGGCAGGAGATTGGCTCTCAAACTTCATTCTCGAAGTCGGTGTCGATGATGGTGAAGCAGACGCGATGGCATCAATCCTTGCGCTCTTCGGACTCAGCTGGGATCCGACCAACGAACGTGTCTTGCTGGACGAGAACTACCAGCAATGGGCCATGGCGAAAGACCCGGAGAACACCGGTGGAGCGCTTGTCGGGCTCGTGATTATGCTGTTTACGTTCATTTGCGCGTTCTTCTTGATGATCATGATGGTGTTCCGCACTTACGCACTGGTGGTTATGGCGGTCTTCCTACCGATTGCCGTGTATTCACTAGCCAATGAAGCGGCTAAAGGAATCTTCATGCGGTGGATGAGCGTCGTGATCGGTTTGATCCTCGCTAAACCTGCGGCCGCTGTGATGATCAAAATTGGTTTGACGATTTCCAGCTCAGCCGACGAAGCATTGCAGATGGCAGCAGGAATCATCGGGTTGCTTATCGGCGGGATGACACCACTGTTTGCTGGAGCATTCGTCAGCTTCGTCAACAACAACTCCCACGGAAACATTGATTCATCTGCGGTTGGCCATGGTGGAGGGATGGGCCGTCGTGTCGGCAACATGAGCCGCTCGGGACGGCAGAGCATCGGTAACGCTGGCCGCACACTGAGTCGCGCTGTGCGACGCCGATAGAACAGGAACGGAACTATGTCTGTACAAGCTGCACCCACCGAAATTTCGTCATCGTACAACGACGCTCGCTTCGGCCGCCGGCCACGCACAGGTGTCTTCATGGGCTTGGGCTGGCTCCAAGTCATGCTGGCCGTCATTACGTTGCTCCTAGCCGTAGGCTCGTTCATCTCCCGTGGTTTTCCCCGCGGAATCATTTCAACAACGCTGATCCTGATCATCGGCGCAGGGCTCATTCTTCCCACATATTTTGGGCGTTCGGTGCCCTCATGGATTGGAGTATTTTTCATGTTTCGCTTCCGTAAGGCTCTCGGGCAGGCTTCGTACCGTCGTAAGCTGGACGGCCAGGTAACTGCCATCGTTTCGGATAACCCCGACGAGGAATCCTCGGACGCGCTGCCCAAAGGTCACACGATGGTTGATGGTGTGCATCGCGATAAGAAGGGCCGCATTGTTCTCGGGGCACCCTCACGCTTGCACCTGCCAGGCGTGGATGACCAGGTTGAGCTTTACACCACGCCGGATGGTTTCGCGTTTGCCTACGACAAGGCACGGCAGCTAGGGCTGATCACGGCGAAGCTGACAACGACTCGCGCGTTCTCCATGGAATCTTTCGACCGCAAGATGGCACGCACAGGGGCTTTTGACGATGCGTTGACCGCGTTTGGCATGATCGAAGGCTTGGCGCTGATCCAGTTAAGTGACCAGACTCGGATGCTCTCCAGCCGCAATATCCGTGAATATTACGAGCACCGCATTGAGAAAGCACCGGTCGCTATGGAATACGGCGAAGAGGTCAAGCTTGCCGGAGCGCAGATTGACCCGTTCTTGGACTCTTCTTACCGCGACTTAGCTGAGTCAGCGCATACCCAATCAATACACGAACAGTGGATGGCCTTGGGGTTTAGCGCTCGTGAGTTGAGCGCCGAAATTGAGGAAAATGGTAAGGGAATTTCAGGGTTCGTTGAAGCGATCATGCAGCGTCTGGGCTCGGTCAACGATTCCATGCAGCAAGCTGGTGTTCTCCTGCAGCACTGGCACGATCCGCGTTCATTCGGTGCGCTGATCCGTTCAGCGTTTGACCCTGAATCCACCATCGAAATTAGTGAGCGCAGCGGAAACTTTTCCGGGGTAGAGCCAAACGTTGCTGGCCCCATGGCCGTAGAAGTGCATTGGAGCTACCTGCAATCTGATTCTGGGTTTCATCGGGTGTATTGGATTTCGGAATGGCCCCGTAAAAAGGCGCGGATGGGCTTCCTCGAAGCTCTGGTATTTGCTGGCGACTTCCCTCATACGATCACCCAAGTTCTGCGTCCGGTCACGGTTGGCAAGGCACTGAAAAAGATTGAGACCCGCAAGACTGACTGGGACACCACCGATAGGTTCCGTCAGAAGTCGGGCCGTGCAGCATCTCGCCAGCATGACGCAGAGTTCGAAGACATTGAAGGCGTGGAAGAGCAGCTCGTTGATGGGCACGGCTCGTTCTACATGACTGGACTAGTGACAGTTTCCGGGGCGACCAAGGGGGAGCTGGAACGAAACTGCGCCAAGATGAGAGACGCTGCATCACGTTCTCGTATTGAATTGTCGCCAGCCTACGGTCAGCAGGATTCAGCGTTCAGCGCTGCTGCTTTGCCACTGGCGAAGGGAATCAACTTAGGGGTGACGTTGCCATGGTAAAAACCGTTGTCGGTGTTGAAGCGCCGGGAGAACGCAAGAGTTTCCGTAATCTGAAAGCATCTTTGATCAAGCAGTTCCGCAAGGAACAGCGCGAAGCATCGCAGCAGACGGGCGCGCGCCTGCCGGAAGCTGAATCGAAGTTCAAAGAGCTGTCGCAACAAGAGAATCTGGCGTTGATGCTCAAGTACACGCCACAGATGTTCTCGTTTTCTACATTCACCATGGCGACCGCGTTACCGTTCGTTTCTGGCCCTCAAATGTCGACAATGGGCCCGTTGATCGGCAAAGGCATGTATGGGTCGGGGCCATTCCGCTTTGACCCTTGGGAAATGTATAAGGCCAACAAGATTTCCAGTATGTCCGCGGTGCTTCTGGGCGCGGTGGGTGAGGGTAAATCGTCGTTGGCGAAATCCATTGCTCTGCGCTTCCTGCTGCACGGCCGCAAGCTTGCGGTGATGACTGACTCCAAAGGTGAATGGACTGCCGTTGTGCAACGTGCTGGCGGTTCGGTGATTGAAGTAGGGCCAGGACGTGACGCGCGCATTAACCCGCTGGATCCAGGAACACGTCCCTCACGGATGACTAATGGCGAGCTGATGACGGACGAAGGGTGGAAGTCCATGGTTCGCTCGCGCCGCATGAGCCTGTTGAAGACCCTTGTCGGCATCTTGGTACTCCGTGATCTTGAATCGACAGAGCACTCGGCGCTGTCTCACGCACTGGATGCATCGGTGGAGAAATACGGGACCGAACATGTGGTGTTGCCGCATTTAGTGGACTTCCTGCGTAGCCCTGACCCCGATATGGATCCAGCACTGCGCAAGGCTTATCTGAATTTGAGCTATGCACTAGACCGCACCAAGGAAGGTGACCTGGCTGGCATGTTCGATGGGCCGACCACAGTCGCTTTTGATGCCAGCAAGCCTGCAGTTTCCGTCGATACCTCGGCACTATCCGGTGCTAGTGCGGAAGCGAAGCGTATTGTGTCGGCCTGCGTGGGTAACTGGGTCGAAGCGATGGTCACTAACCCTGATGGTGGCCAGCGGATCTGCATTTATGAGGAAGGCTGGGACAACATCAACTCCGAAGCTGACCTTGAGCGTATGGTCGTTTCGTGGAAGTTGGCTCGTCATTACGGCATCTTTAACCTCTTGGTGATTCATAAGCTGGGCGACTTGAACCTCGCCGGTGACTCAGGTTCACGCATGAACACGATGGCGCAGTCACTGTTGGCTGATGCTGGTATCAAGATTGTTTATCGTCAGGACGAGTCGGAACTCAAGCATCTTTCCGACAAGCTGGGTCTTTCGGATCGTGAGTGCGACATTGTGCGTTCTTTGAAAAAGGGGCAAGGTCTTTGGCGTATCAACCAGGACTCTTACTGCGTGGAGAACATCCTGACAGCAGCCGAAAAGGATTTGCTGAATACGGACTCGCGCATTGTTGAGGGACTAGCTGACGAGGAATGGGACGAAGCAGCATGAACAAGTCATCACGTGACCCTGTCCTGATTGGTGCGGCGATCATCTTGCCGATCATCCTTATTTTTGCTGTGGGTGGGCAGCTGGGCATTTTCTTCCACTGCGGACAGTTCGGACGTTTCGGCAAGTTCCCACCGGTCGGTATTTTCACGAATCAACTAGATCAATTCGCAGCGACCGGTGACGGTTGCTATGCCCAGGGGCCGGCCTTTTGGGTTCCGGTAGCGGTCCTGTTTGTCGTTGCTGTGGCGATTGCCGTGACTATCTATCTTTTGGTGGATCGGTATAAGCAGTCCGACAAGTATTTCGTGAAGCAGCTCAAGCTGCGTGACGGTATCGCAAAATCGCCGGAAGTCGCTCGATTCTTTGGTGTGCGACGGGCCAAGAGCATGGGCAAGACCATCCGTCCATCCCTAGTGCAGGGCAAGAAGAAAGCCAAGAACGCGAAGGATGTTGCACTGAAAATTGGTGTCTCCATGTTGCGAGACGTGTGGCTGATCCTGGAAGAATCCATTCTGCTCATTGGTGCGCCCCGCTCTGGTAAAGGTGTGCACGTGGTCATTGCCGCGATCTTGGATTCTCCCGGTGCGGTCGTCACGACATCTACTCGCGCTGACAACTACGCTGCCACTTACAAAGTTCGTGAAGAACAAGGTTCGAAAGTGACGTTATTTGATCCGCAGGGATTGACCGGTCAGAAGACGACGTTGAAGTGGTCACCCATTATTGGTTGCGATAACCCGCTGACTGCACAGCAGCGAGCTAACTCTCTGATTTCTGCATCAGGGCTGGGTAAAGGTGGATCGAATGAAGAATGGCGTGCCCCGGCTGTACTGATTTTGCAGTCTTTGCTGCACGCGGCCGCCGTTGGACGTCGCGGTATGGATGATTTGATTCGCTGGGGCAATGACATGGGTGCGGCCCGTGAAGCAGTCGATATCATGACGAACAGCCCACAGGCAGCTCAAGGTTGGGCTGGTGCGCTGGGTGATGTGATCGAAGGTGACGCCAAACTGGCCGGGTCAAAATGGTTCGGTGTTTCCAACGTCATGGTGGGTCTGTCTGTACCTGAAATCCGTGAAGTGATGGATCCTAAGAATGAGTCGGAAATGTTCAACATTGATGAGTTCATTTTGGGCCGTGGCACGCTGTACTTGGTGGGCACAAAAACTGGTGGTGGTTCCGTTGGTGCTTTCCTGATTGCCATGATGGATTCGATTACTGAGCGTGCCCGTGAGATGGCGGCGAAACTTCCTGGTAACCGGCTTGATCCGCCGATGACTCTGGTACTGGATGAGATTGCGAACATGGCTGGTGCATGGCCTGGACTCACCACGTTGATGGCAGATGGTGGTGGTGTTGGTATTGTCCCGATTCCGGTGTTCCAGTCGTTGGCTCAGGCACGCGATAACTGGGGTGTGGAAGCGTCCAAGAGTATTTTTGACGCGGCGACGATCAAAATTCTTCTGGGTGGTTCTTCTAGCAAGGAAGACCTCGATATCTTTTCCTCGCTGATGGGTACTCGTGAAATCACCAAGGAATCAACGTCTTACGGTAAAGACCACACGTCGTATTCTGAGCAACGGCAAGACGTTGCGGTGTTACCGGTAGATGAATTGCGGCGCTTGCCCTTTGGGTACGGAATTATGTTCGGACGAACGTCGCGGCCGGTATTCCTAGAGCTGCAAGGTTACTGGAACCGTAAAGATGCTAAGAAGATTGGGTCGTCCAAGAAGTCTTACGATCCAGCAGCGTCACAGAAGGATCGTGCAGCATCTCCAGTATCAACTACGGTTGATGACGAGCCGGTGTGGTGATGCGACATGGGGATGTCGCTGCGACGTTCAGGCAATCAGGAATACCGCGGGTATTTGCGTTCTCGTGCCTGGGGCTGGCGGCGGCAGCGCTGGTTTCGTGACTGCCGAATTAAAGGCGCTGAGCCTGCGTGCCAGGTCTGTGGGATACGGCTTGAAACGGCGGGATCTTTGGACTTGCACCACGTTTCCTATGACGGTGTCAGGAAAGATGACCAGGGGAACTGGGTTGCACAGGAAAAAGACGAGGATTTGATGCCATTATGTCGAGAGCACCACAACCGGTTGCACCAAATTATTGATGAGCACGGGCGAGACTACCAGGGGTGGAACCGCCGTCGTGCCAGTGTCGTGATCCTGGGAAGATTGCGACGTGAACACTTGCGAATGAAAGACCAACATGACTCATAACACCGCTGAAATACACTGCTTCATCTGCCATAACCAAGAGCGTGCACGGCATTGGCACTCTACGGAACATTCCTATCTGGATCGTGCTGAATGTAGAGCTGCAGCACAGGAAGAAGGGATCTGGTTGTGTTCGGTGTGTGAGGAAAGCGTGCACCGATGGATGAAGCAGAACACTGATGTTGAGAAGTCTTCCGACCAGGCAGTTACGGTCATGATTAGCCGGTTGAATGATGCGATTTATCAACCACGGAAGACACGACGGCGGAACACTGAACAAGGTGAAGGGGAAGAACGATGAGTACGAAGTCCGAGGTTCCCGATACGTCTGGTTGGACGGACAAGCTGACCGATTTCGATTTTTCGGAGATGCCCGACGAAGAAGTGACTGAACCTGAAACCACGCCTACCCCTGTCGTGGGTTCGCCCTTGCCCTCTCACGTTGATTCGGAGGTTGCTGTTGAAGCAGCAGGGGAAGCGAACCTGTGGATGGGGATTCGGTTCGATGAGATTCCTGCCGAACTCAAACAGAAAGCTTGGACAGAGTTGCGTCGCTGGGTCGATCAGTTTCTGATTCAACAGAATTTCACCGATGTGGTGGCAGCTTGCTGGTTCCAGCACCCTGATGCGGTCAATGAGTTGTATGCGACGTTGTGCGCCGAATACAAGGTCTGGGAAGAAGGAGCACCGAGCGTCGGGCCGTTCTTGTCGTTCCAGTCGTATTTGCCAGGATTGAAGCAACGGCTGCGTGATTCGACAATGAAATCGTGCTTGTCGTCCAAACGACATAGCTGGGATGTACCAGCACCTTTGGCGTATGACCAGGAAGCGTGGGAGAAAGTCCGCGACACCGTGACCGACGTGGTGACTGTTCAACGTGAAGATCAGACGGTGGAAGTTCGGGCGAAGGTCAAGAACGAAGAACTCGCGGCGACCTCCCCGGCCCGAAAGATTGGGCCAGTCCGGCAACAAGATCGTGTCCTACCAGCTGTAACAGTTCGTGACCGGGCGGCTGCGGGTGAAGTCCTAGTGCAGGTGCTTCGGCATCGTGATGATGAGATTCAGTGGCAGATCCAGCATGATGGCCAGTGGGAGCACCTCGACGTTGAAACCACTGACGACATCGTTGACATGAGCGGCGAATAAAAAAGAACATTCAGGAGCGACACAAGAGTGGGGATGAACAAGCTTTAGCTTGTTCATCCCCACTCTTGTCTGTGGCGGGTTAGTTTTCGAGGTCGTTGGCATCCACCAGAATGCGTGTTTCACCTAGCGGGGAGTGAGTCTTAGCGGCCGCATAGAACGTTTCGCCGGGAGCCAGCTTGCGAACACGACTCTTAAGCTCACGCCACACAGGTGAGCAGCTATTGCACGCTTCAGAATGAGCAATCCGGTCAATAGGAATCCAATAGGGCGAATCAGCTACCGCCAGCAAGCAGATGATTCCAGTCAAAGGATGGGCAATGGCGTAGGGCTGATTCTCGTCGTTGCGCACCAGGTTGATCACCGGGGATACCTCGCCGTCGGGGTGCGCGTGATTGAGCAAGGGTATATAGAGCGTATCGCCGTGAGTCGTGAGGTGATCAAAAATGGGTGCCGCGTATTCCTCAGCTAGTTCTGGAGCTAGTTTTGAAACTTGAGACATGGCGTGATCCTTTCGAGTTGTCTATCGGTTGATCAGCCTGTCGCCTCAAATTTGTGTGTCACTAGCCCTTCTCCTCTGAGTATCGATTCATTGAGGTACGTAGCAAACCCGAACACGAAAGCGGAGATGACAATGAGAATGGGCCCCAAGACCGTTACCGGTAATCTCGCCGATAACCCCGTGTGGCAGGAAGCCAACGGCAACAAATTCTTGACCATGTGCCTGCTGGAAACACAGCGGGTGCAGAACCGTGAAACCAGGCAGTGGGAGGACGGCGAAACTACTCGTTACGACGTGGCCGTTCGCGATCTGCGCATGGCTGAGAACATCATGCAGTCCGCTGGCAAGGGGGACCGACTCACCGTATCCGGCCAGTACGATCTGGCTCCTTATGTGGATAGTAAAGGCGAAGCGGGGATGAATCATCGGATCTATGCCAGTGAAGTGGCTGCATCCATGAAGTTCAATCCCGTACAGGTTCCTGAACGTCAAAAGTCGGTCCAGCAATCGCCAGACGTTGACCAGTGGACCCCACATCAAGGGCAGAATGCGCCGGCCCAGGCGCCACAGCAGTCCGCTCCCGCACACGGGGGAAATGCGCCCTCACAAGTATCACGTTCAGGGGAAGCACAGGCGTTTGGTGCTCGCATGACCGATCACTTCCGCCACCAGGGCCCGCCACCGGTAAATCCATCATCAACTAGTGGCCCATCGTATTGAAATTTTTTAGCCAAGTAGCCCCGCATAAATAGTGTGGGGCTACTTGACTTATCCAATGATCCATCGTGTTATGTAAAGTAAGCAGGTTGTAATGGCCCGGTTCAAGCCACGGCAGGAAGAATCGTTATTCGATTTCGACGGCGAAGCATTCCAGATCAATGAGGAGATTATCAATGAGCCAGAACCCAGCATCAACGTCACGGATTCTGAGCCAAGACGATCTGAAGGGGATCGATCTGACGCTCAGCGGTCAGGTGCAGCCGACGTCGTTGATCCACGAGTGGGAGACGAACCCGGACTCGTGGAAGACTCCGGAGAGCTGCCCATGGGGCAACCTCGTGGAGGACTTCAACCAGGAATACGAGAACATCTCGACGATGCTGGACGAGATTCTGTTTCACCATCCGCAGATGAGCGAAGCGTTCCAAGACTCGATGATGAGCAATCTGATGTTCAAGCGGGGCATCATGAGTCCGGCATTCCCAGCGAAGTTCACGCACGAGATGTTCAAGAACGCATCGAACACGGACAAGGCGACCTCGCTGGCCGCGATGGACGTGATCACGCAGGAAGTCGTGGAGTTCCTGAACCTGGAGGGCAAGCCACTCACAACGGACGGCTCGCTGCCGGATCTGCGCCTGTTGAAGGGCAACAGCAGCCAGAAGTAACCGAACCACGCGCTGTAGAGCGTCAAGGCCCGGTTCCTGCCCGATATGTGGGGGAACCGGGCCTTGACGCGCCACGAAACGAACGTGAGCGCGTCCTCTACAACCTCGACGCACTGGAACTGCTCAACACACTCAATGAAGAACACCGTTGGCCGAGCCCCCAAGAGCAAGCTGTACTGGCCCGATATGCATCCTGGGGCGGCGCGTCCAAAGTCTTTGAAGAATTTCGGGAGGATTGGAGCGCCGAACGTGATCGTTTGAAGTCGCTAGTTGACGCCGAAACCTACCGGCAGTTGAGCGCAACAACCTTGAACGCTCACTTCACTCCCGACGAGCTGGCCAGCTCCATGTGGTCAGCGTTGAAACAAGCCGGATTCACCCAGGGGCAAGTGCTCGAACCCGGATCAGGTAAAGGAACGTTCATCAAGCACGCTCCTGACGGGGCCCAAATGGTGGGCGTGGAAATTGATTCTGTGACCGCACAGATTTCTAGTTTACTCGCACCGGATGCCCAGATTCACCGGGAGTCTTTCGGTACTTTTACTCGTGATAACGAGTCGTTCCACGCGGTGATTGGCAACGTACCATTTGGTGATTTCCGTGTTCCTGACCCGAAACACAATCCAGGTCGCTACTCGATCCACAATCACTTCATCAACAAATCACTGCAGCTCACCGCACCGGGCGGTTACGTCGCGGTCATAACGAGCTCCTACACGATGGATAGCCTTCGGGCGACAGCTCGCACAGAGATGATGCGTCACGGCGACCTAGTGGGAGCTGTTCGATTGCCTAACGGCGCATTCCGGGCTTCGGCCGGAACTGACGTGATGGCCGATGTTCTGGTGTTCCGTGTCCGTGAAGCAAACCGGGAACTCGCTGACGGAGCATGGCTCAAGACGGCCGAACTAGAAGTTGGCGATGAACAGGTGGCGGTGAACCAATACTTCATTGACCACCCAGAGAATGTTCTAGGACAGTGGCAGACACGCTCAACACCATTCGGTACACGCACAGCGGCCGTTTCGAATCCGGACATGAGCACTCTTGGCGCGCAACTGGAAACCTCACTGACGAGAATCATCGAGAACGCTAAAGAAAACAACCTCGGGTACAAACCTGAAAATGTTGTGGCCCCAGAATATGAACCGGGACTCCGTGAGGAAGTCGTTCTTACCCACACCATCGGCCACGTTCGATACGAGAATTCGGCCTTTGAACGCTACGAACCTAATGGGACATGGGCCAAAGTTGCCGTCGCTAAGGGGCGAATCCAAGAGTCACAGCAACTTTTGGGTTTGCGTGACGGGGCCGTGAAGCTCATTGATCTGCAGCGGACTAACGCTGATCCGGCCCAAGTTCTAGAAACTCGCGAAGAGCTCTTGGAGAATTACACGGCGTATGTCGCAGAGTTTGGTGCGGTGAACCGATCTGAAAATGTTTACACCAGTCCAACCCAGAAGGCTCAAGAGAAGGCGTTCGCCCAATTGGAAGCTGACTGGCGGGGAACATTGCCTGACGACGGCGATATCGCACCAGAAGACATGCCTATCCCTGCCGACCTCGCTGAACAGTGGCAAGACGAAGTTTCAGAAGAACAACTAACTCGCGTCAAGCAAGAACACCTGAAATTCTTGAAGTCTGATGCCATGACTGGGCTACTGACCGCCGTTGAAAAGTACAACGTCGAAACGGGCGAAGCCGAACCAGGGGACATCCTGCTCAAAGACGTAGTGGATCTGCGTGCCCGTCCTGAATCTGCTGAGTCGGCGCAGGCAGCCGTGGCAATCAGCATGGATGAGCTGGGCCGGATTGACGTTGAGCGTGTCGCCGACCTGTTGTCGATAGATCAGGAACAGGCACTTGAAGCGTTAGAGCCGTTGTCGTTCAAGAATCCGGAAACACACGAACTCGTACCTGCAGTCGTTTACCTCTCTGGGATGGTGCGAGACAAGCTTGATGCTGCGGTGTTGGCTGCTGCGGAGAATCCCGAATACCAGCGCAACGTTGAAGCGCTAGAGGATGCGTTGCCACCGAACATTCCCATTGACGACATTTCGGTTAATCCTGGCGTGCGGTATGTTTCAGCAGAAACTTATACCCAGTTCGTCCGCGAGACGCTGCAACTGGATGCGAAAGTTGCTTGGAATGAGACATCACAGTCGTGGGAGATGGAGAAGCCGAAAAAGCATAAGTGGGATCCGAAAGTACAGTTCGATTTCGGCACTGAAGCTCGCAGACCAGATGCGATCATGCTCAATGCGCTCAACGGTACCGCACCGATAGTGACCTTCAAGGACGCTGAGGGCAAGCGAGTCAAAGACGAAGTAGGTACTACTGCTGCGCGTGAAAAACTAGAGAAGCTCAAAGTTGAGTTCCGAAACTGGGTGATTGCTGACCCAGAACGAGCACAAGAGGTAGAGAACAACTACAACCGGGCATTCAACTCTCTTGTCGCGCCGAACTATGACGAGCTGGCATCAGAAATGAACTTTCCTGGGCTGGCTAAAGGTCGGGTGCCTTACAACTATCAACGCGCTGCCGTCGCCAGAATTGTTAACGAGCCAGCCGTCCTACTTGATCATGTGGTGGGCGCTGGCAAGACCGGCACGATGGTGATGTCATGCATGGAACTTCGACGCACCGGCATTGCCAACAAACCGGCGATTGTCGTCCCCAACCACCTCGTGGAGCAAGTCGGCCGCGAGTTCAACGAATGGTATCCAGGGGCGCGGGTACTCACCATTGAAACGGGAATCAACGCAGTTGATCGTACTCGTGCTGTCGCGCAGGCCGCTGCCGGGGACTGGGACGCAGTGGTGATCCCGCAGACGACATTCGAAAAGATCAAGATTGATCCGTTGCGTACTGCTGAATGGCTTGAAGAGGACATTGACCGGCTGAAATCGCAGCTCAATGGTGCGGATGAGAAGCACACCAAAGCGATTGAGCGTGAGGTGAAGCGGCTTGAAGAACGTTACGACAAGCTCTCGGCAGAAAAAGATCCAGGCGTGACGTGGGAACAGACTGGCATTGACTATCTGTTCGTGGATGAAGCCCACAATTACAAGAATCTTGGCCGTACTGCACCATTGGCTGAACTGAGCTGCGGGATCACGAACCGCGCCCAGGACTTGGACTACAAGCTACGTACGATGCGTGAAGCAAAAACTGAAGCGGCCATCGCTACCGGACGCTACTCGGAATCCTACGTTCCAGCAGTAGCAACGTTTGCCACGGGAACACCGGTGGCGAACAACATGTCGGAGATGTGGGTAATGCAGCATTACCTGCGCCCAGATTTGCTCAAGCGTGCTGATGTGGATTCGATTGGTGCCTGGGCGACAACCTTCACAGTGCAAGGGCAGGTGATTCGCCCTAAGCCTGCTGGCGGTGGCTACGACCAGATCATGAAGGTCAAAGAGTATGTGAACGTCCCGGAGTTGGTGGGCTTGTCGGCGCAGTTCACTGATGTCGTCACCACAGCACAGCTCACCGCGAAGCTGCCAACCCTGCGTTCTGAGGAACGTTTGTTGAAGCGGCGCGAGCCTGAACCAGCCGTTGAGCTCTACATTGATTCTTTGCAGGAACGTGCTGAGCTGCTCAAAGGTACTCGTCCTGAAAAGGGCGGTGATAACATGCTCAACGTCGTCAACGATGGAAGAAACGTGGCTCTGGCTGCTGAGCTTGCTGGGCTGGATCCCGAGGAAGATGGCGGACGAGCACGGCAGGTTGCTGAAACCATTTTTGCGGAGCACGAAGCTACCAAGAACAACCAGTACATGGATGCACACAAGAATGTTCATCCAACATCAGGCGCGTTGCAGATCGTTTTTGCTGACAGGGCGACGCCGAAAGCTGACGGTTCATTCTCGATCTATCCCAAGATCAAGGAAGAACTAGTGGCTTTGGGAATGGAGCCTGAACGTATCGCGTTCATCCATGATGTGAAGAATGGCCAGCAACGGGCACAGCTCTTTGAAAGATGCAGAACCGGGCAAGTGAACGTCATCATTGGTTCGACAGAAAAAATGGGTACAGGTACGAACATTCAAGCCAGAGCTATCGCCTTGCACCATGTCGATGTGCCGTGGCGGCCGGCCGATGTTGAACAGCGCGAGGGCCGGGTCATTCGCCAGGGTAACCAGAATGACCATGTGGAGATTTACCAGTACGCCACTGATAAGACCTTTGACGTGTACATGCACGATGTGATCGCGAAGAAGGCCGCATTCATCAAACAGCTCAAAGTCGGTGAACAGGTTAGTCGCACTACCGAAGATCCATTTGGCGGTTTGGACATGTCTGCTGCGCGTGTTTCGGCCGCGTTGAGTGGTGATCCTCGGCTGCTTCATTTGGCAGAGTTGGAAAGCACAGTGAAGGAGCTGGAACAGCTTTCAGCGGCCCATACGAATGCCAAACAAAACGCACGGCTCACCCAAGCCTTGAGCGAGTCATCGTTGGAATCAGTCAATAATGCTATCGCTGATTTGGAAGCCAGAATCCCAGCTTCCGTGCCGACACATGGTGACCAGTTCACGTTTATCAGTTCCACGGGACAACACTTCACGGAGCGAGTTGAAGCTGCGGCGCACATCCGCCAGCGGATGGTGGATTCTTTGAATCCGGGTGCCGATCCTCAAGAACGTGCCCTGGGCACGCTTGGTGGCCATTCATTCGTGTTCAAGCCCACTCCTCAGTTCGATGACGTTCAGTACGGGATTCAAGGCTCACCAGTCGTCAAAAGTCTGAGCCGTGGCGACATGGGCAGCGCTGAGACGGACTACGGTGTCGTGACCAGGCTGGAAAACTATGTCACTGGTATGCCAGCCGAATTGGACCGGCAGCGGGGCCGAATAGATGAACTATCCGGTAAGATCGCGGCCGCGCAACAAGTCCTCGACAGCACCTTTGACCGAGCCCAGGAGCTGCAAGAAACACAACAGGAATACAAGACGTTGCTTGCCGAACTAGGTGAACAAGATCAGGATAAGGCCGGTGCAGATGAACTGTCCCGCGACCAGATGATACTTCTCTATGGCCAGATACCGACAGGATCTTTGGACCAGGTAGCGCGGGCCGGGGACATAGTCCTCGATGGGAGTAAGAACTACAAAGTAGAAAAACTGGATAATGGTTCGCTCTACGGTTTCGAGTTGGACTCAGAACCTTCTCAATCGACTATCGCGTTGAGGGGGTATAGCGACGTGACTGTCGTGACCCGATACAGGGAAAACCTGACTGAGAACGAACAGAACGTACTGAACTTCAACCCTGAATACGATCTGATCACCTATCGCCGGGATGAAGTCCAAAACGGTGAGCGCGTATCAGCTGACTTGCAACTGCAAGGTGGCGGGACGAAATCAATGACTGGCATTGTCCAAGCTCGTGGGCAGGACTTCTACCCTGACGGGTCAGAAGAGATGGTTCCGTTCATTCCGAAAGGCCCGATCCTGCGTATCGATGTGACTAACCCGGAGAAGATCGCTGAGGAACAGGCCAGGCTGGAAGCTGAACGGAACAAAGTGCGTCCCAGCGATTTGCTCCCGGGCGATATTTTCGTTGACGACGTTCCCTATCTCGGTGCTCATGCTGGCGACGTGATGCGGTTACACGAACGTTATAGTTCGTTGCAGAAAACACCGTGTAGTCCTGATACTGGCCAGCCAAGAAAAGAACCACGCTATTACGACCGCGGGGAGATGCCGGATCACATCAGCAGGGTTTCGGGGCGTGATCTGACGGCTGATGAACGCCAGAAAGTGCTACCGGAGCCATCGACTACGATTGTGGAACTGCGCCAAGGTGACGCTGTGCGACTCAAGGATCTGGATACCGCCAGGACTGATGACTACCCAGTACGGATCGTTGAAGTCTCTGGCAGGTACAGCTCAAAGATCAGTGTGAACTATGCAGATATTGACGGTTCAAAGCATGAGGTCAAGCGCAAGGATGATCAGGAGATTGAGGTGTTGGCTCGCCGTCACGGCGCACTGAATGCTGTGGAGCTGTCCTATCTTGCCGGTGCTGATCAGGGGGCTGAAAAGAAATTGGCCTATTACCTGTCACAGGATGACCAAGGCAGGTACGTCACTGGGACAGACTGCAGCACTGGTGAGAACTTCCAAGGCGTATTCCAACGAACCGACGAACACTCCGGCCATGTGATCCTGCTTGATGAAAATATGCGACCAGAGCGGCATCGTGTAGAGCCAAACACAAGGCTAGTGGTCAGTGACCAGGAAATATCGTTGGCTGAATTGCCTTGGGCTGACACCAGCACTGAAACTGCAGCACCGAATGGGCAAACCGCTGAACCTGAACGGGTAGACGTTGATCCAAACCAAACAGCTCATGAACAGGAGCCTGCGTTCGCCGGAGCTGTGGTGCCAGACCAACCGGCACAGAGCGAGATGAGCCAACGGCAACGAGGTAAACCTGATCCAGCCGTGGATCATCATCGGCCACCACTGCCGCCGGCGGGGCCCGGGGCTTCCGGGCCAGGTCTGGGAATGTAGAGCACAAGACGATGGGAGCTACGCCAATTAGGGCGTGGCTCCCATCGTCTTACTTCGCGGCTTCCGGGCTCTTCTTGCTGCGTGATAACGATTCGCGAATAACATCGAACAGGATCAAGCCGACTGCGACGACCGCAGTCAGTATGGTGCCCAGCCCTGAAACCATTCGGTCAAGAATGATTCCTACATCGATCAAGGCATGAACCGTAACCATAATCCACAAACAGCCGAACCGTTGGTAGATGTAGATTGTTCCCGCTGCCCACAACGGCACCCACAACATGTCGGGGAAATAATAGAGATGGAACGACGTGCGCAAAATGATCGCGGTGAGCCACGCTACCCAAGGCTTGTATCCTGCCGCGTAGAGCAACACGATGATTCCCGCAGTAAAAACAACTTCCTCACCTCCGGCACTGATCGAACTCGCAAGCTGTACCACGTTATCTTGAGGGGTTTCCATAGCTTGTTTGGCATCGATGTACCAAGGCGTTCCGACAGCAGGGATGAGGTGGCCGACGGCATCCGAGAGTGACTGGGCAACGTATAGGAGCGCGATGTATGCGCCTACCGTGAAAGTAGCTGCGTAGGGAGTACGTGCCGATTTTTTGGTGAGCCCAGCAGCAGTGGGGGAAACACCTGCGTAGAACTTGATGAGAATGAGCGTTAAAACGATGATGCAAAAGAGCTCAAACAGGTTACCTGCGGATCGTTCAATTGCGGTGCCCCAGTGCGTGATTGGTTCAGATGGTGGCCGAGCATTGAACATAGCCAGAACGGCGGTGACTGAACCTTGACCCCAACCGATAGTCCACAACGCGATGATGGCCAGCCAGACGCCACGACGACCAGGGCGTTGGGTCGGGGTGTCTTGCAGGATGGGGAAACGTGGTTTTAACTGTTCTTCGAGCGGTTTCAATAGTTCCTCTTTCTATCTGACTTTGATGATTCCACATGGTTTAGGAAATACCGGGTCCATGCTCGTTGTCGGGAGCTTGTGGTGGGTAGTTCGGCGCCTGGGGTGTTTCGGCCGTGGTTGGTGATGGCGGGAGCGGTATCAGCTTGTTGGGTAGGTCAGGTATGTCGAAGAAATCAGCTTTGGGATCTTCCATGTCCTCATATAGTGGTGCTTCATCCCAGGAATCATCGAAAGGAATATCCTGCCACTCTGGTGGTTCTTCGGCAGAGAATGGCACCTCGGCATATGGGTCTTCGGGAAGCTGAACTTCTTGGCCGCGTTGGCTTGTTTCTTCCGGTTCGTTGCTTGTGACGGGATGATGACGATGCTCGATGTTCTGTTCATTGGCCGGGGCTGTCTGCTTAACTTCTGGCAGACGTTGCAGGTGAGAAAGCTCGGATAGCGTCCGGGCGTAGAACGTGTGCATGTACCGGTTTTGTTGTGGATGAGGTGCTACTGCCAGTGGCTTTTCTGCATCGTCTTGGTCGGAGACGCTGCGCCAGGCGCAGTGGATCCGGATTGCTTCTTCAACGTGGTCTGGATATTTGGCCGCGACTTGTTGCACCCATTCGGGATTTTCTGCGATGGTCATGATGGTCATTTCGTCCAGGCGCTGATTCATCTTGGTGGTAAGGCGCTGCTGAGCTTCGGCCTGATCGTCGGTTGCTGGGGTGTAGGTGGGCACGATAGCCGCGAAATTTTGTGGTGTCTCTGGTTCTTGGGCGTAGGTCAGTAGTTCGGTGATAGTGATGTCGTCTTTATCTGGTGGCGATGTCAGGTTCAGTGCAAGGTCTGCGCGGACGAGCTGTTGCCAATATTCTGAGGATTGCAGCGCTTGCAGCTGGTCACTCCCGTAGTGTTCGGTAATCCAGGCGATGGTTCGGGTGCTGCGTGCCACGTCGGCTAGGTAGACAGCTTCGTGAGCCATGCGTCCGTAGTCTTTGGCCCATCCATGCTCGGCGTTTTCGATTTCATGGGCGGTTTTTGTTGCTGTTTCTGTGCGCAGGATTCCGGCGAGAACTTCCATGCGTTTCTCGGGCTGTACCTTGCGCATGATGCCCCACTGATCGGGGGTTTCTTCTTCCTCGGGAATGTCCACATAAACGTAGTTGCCGTGTTTGCCGCGTGTCATGGCTACATAGAACAGCTCGCGGGGGATCCTGGACTGTGCGACGGTATGGCAAGTGTCGACGGTGACTCCCTGGGCACGGTGTGCTGTGGACGCGTAGCCAAGCTCAACGCTGTTCTCCAAATAGTCGGCGTCGAGGGTGATCGTTGCGTCGTTGTCGGTTCTGTGCCCGATGGCGGATCCATCGTCGTGTATCTCAGTGATGCGGATACGAACACCGTTGGCAATAAACGCACCGTTGGAGTCTCGGAGGTTTCGGTTATTCTTGCGTGCCAGAACGACATCCCCGATACCGGCTTGTGTGTCTTCGCGCAGGGTGACGACAGTGTTCAAGTCAACCTGGCCAGCATCAACAAGGTCGAGCTGCGCTTTGGTGTTCATATCGCGCACTTGTTCGTTGGTGGCTCCAACCATGAGGGAGTCTTTGCCTGCCAGAGTGTCGGTGATCCATGCTTGGTAGGCATTTTCGGTTGCGTTGCTGTCTTCGTCGCCGATGATACGGCCGTGTTCCTCGTAGATCTTGAGTAGGTCTTTGCCATCTTCAGAGTCAATGTTGGCTGACCGGAGTTTGAGAGACGCTTTAGCTTCCCAATGTTCGGGGGAAGGCGCCTGTCCTTCGTCGCGGAAACGCCAGACCTGGTTCAGTTGTGAGACTTCTGCATCGCGTTCCATCCACCCAAGGAATCCTCCTGCATCAATGGCATCGAGCTGTCGAGGGTCACCCACGAGGAGGACTTTAGCGTTGACGGCCGCTGCTTGCCGGTTGAGTTCTGCCAAGGTGGCAGTGCCGACCATGGATGCTTCATCGACAATGACCAGTTGCCCGTCGTGCATCGTGTATTTGGCTTGAGCCGCATATTCGGCGGCCAGCTTCGTGGTGAGTGCATCGATTTGTTTCAGTAGGCCGCGGTGCTTTCGGCTGGCCGCTGTGGGTAGTTGTTGATTGAGTGCGTCGAGTGCGTACTGTTGGGTTTGGATTCTGGAGATTCGGCGGGCGGCACCATCGCCTACTGATTCGTAGAGCCACTTGGCCGTGTTGTCGGTGGGTGCTTCAATTTCATCGCCAAGAACGCCAGCGGCAACGGCTGACGGGGCCAGCCCAATCACAGATGCGTCGCCGTGGTGTTCTGTCCAGAGGTCACGGATTGCTTTCATCGTCGTCGTTTTGCCTGTGCCAGCGGGGCCGATGATCGCGTCGAGTGCCTTTCCACTGGTGAGCACGTTGGTTGTCGCTGCAGCCTGGTCAGAACTGAGCGCGTGGCCCTCTTTGGTGCGCATGGTCGCAACCTTGTCGCCTAGTTCTGCAGCACTGATTCCTGGTGCGCTGGCCGTGGTGCGTTCCATCAGGAACTTTTCATCGTTCATGATCTGCTCGGTCGTGTAGATTCCGGCGTGCTTCTTGTGCTCGAAGATGGATTCCCCGCGCAGGTTGAGAGCAGGATCAAGGCTCATTCGTGGGGATACTTCACGTTCAGGTGAGAGGACGACGGCCTGTGCCAGGGCGGCTTCGGTGATCCGCTCGGTCAGTTGTTCACGATCTTCGGCCCTGTGGCAACGTACAGTGCGCAGGATGCGTTCGGTGCTGGCCATAATGTTGGCACGTGTAAATGTAGTGCGGCGAGTTCCGGTGTCGGTCAATACCCAATGTCCGAGCCGATCAACGGTGTCTTGATCGAGCATGGAGGCGGTGATCGTCGGTGCGTCGTGGCCGGTGCTGTCGCGGACCAGTTGAGCTGGGTCGTAGTGCAAGGCTTTAGTGCGTTCGCGCCAGGTCGTCATCTTGTCGGACAACGATATGGGGGAGTCAGCGTCTTTCGGTTGCCTTGTTTCGAGTGTCGCCTGTTGACGCAGACGCAAGACAATGTGACGCGGAGGTTCCTCTTGTCCGTTCGTTTCGCACCATTGCTTGATCAGCTCGTCTTTGCGTTCGGTGATCATGCGGGAGCGGCTTGAGAATTCCTTGATCAGATCATCGGGAATTCCTTCGAGCTCCACACGGGCGTTGTAGGGTTCGTAATCAGGTTCCGTGGCCAGTTGCTCGTGTTCGTTGAGGAAGTCGTGAAGTTGCTGGGCGGATGCGGCTGCTGATTGATCGCGTACTTCAGCGACGGCCCCGGCTGTTTGGTATAGGCGGTCGTAGAGCAGGGAGTTGTAGCGTTCGGAGATCGCGACGACGTGCCGGTGCAACGTATACGAATCGATTGTTGTCCACTGGCCGTCGCTGGCACGCTGCACACGGTTATGAATGACAGCGTGCGTATGGAGCTGAGGATCACCGAGACGCGAATCTGAATGATCAAAGAGCGAACCGACGATTCCATTGGTGGCCACGTGAGCGACACCGCCATGGCCGGCACGAGTCTGAACGACATTCTTCTCGGCCCAGGCAAGTGTTTCGGCAATTGCATCTTTGTGTGCCTGGTGGATCCGTCCTTGCAGTTCGGGGTCAGCGATAGCCCACAGCGCAGAGACGGACTTGGGTGCGCTGAAGGTGAGGTCGAAACCGTGGACGGGTTTGCGCGTGGATTTGGCCTGTTCACCTTTGGGCGTTTTCGCTCCATCCGGTGTTTTCTGTTCCTTGATCGGTGGGCGGCCGAGCTGCTTGTTAGTGTATGGGTCGATCATGTCCTGATAGAGCTTTTTTGCTGCCCATGATTCGACCTGCTGCCCCTCCACCATGCCCGTGCTGGCCAGTCCGGAGCCGAACCAGGTACCTGCCGGGTCGCCTGACTCGGTGTAGTAGCTGGTGAGGTCTTTAGCGTTACCTAGTTGTGCGCCGTCGCCGCCTGCCGCGGTGGACAGGTAGTAGTTGATGGACATCTTCGAGATGCTAACGGTCATGACTTTTGTCCTTTCGCCCAGGCTTCATAACTGGACATGGTGGCGAGGATTTCTTGGTGTCGTTTCTCGGTGGGCCGTCCACCGGTGCGCCGATAGAGTTCTCTGGCCAGCGTGCGCCATTGGGTGACGATGACTCGATGCTGATCCCGCTGGACTTTGGCAAGAGCTAAGGCTTGCTGTGCACGGGTGTATTGATCACGCAGTTTCCCATGAGCTGCCTTGGCGGTGTTTAGCCGTTCGGACAGGGTGTTGATGATGGTGTCTGCCTTAGCGATAATTTCTCGCTGGCAGGCAATCGTCTCGTCTTTAGCATCTTCAACGTCAGCGACAATCTCTGGTGTCGGTGACGTTTCTGCCAATGTCGCGGACAGGGTGTCATTGTCTTTGCGGGTTCGCGGCCGTTGGTGTCGCAAGCCCAACGTGTCGTCGAGTTGTCGAGATACCTGCGCGACAAGGTGTACGAGTGTCGCAGCGTTGTCACTGTCGCCGGACAGGGCGCCGCGCTGCAGGTGAGCTGGTGCTGTCGTGGGTGCAGCCCATGTCGCGTCATCGAGTCCGACCAAGTTCAGCTGATGTCCAAGTTGGGTTAGGAGCGTGTGAGCGTGACGGTACTTGGCTCGTAGTTCCTGATGCTGAGTTTGGAAGTACAGCAGTGAGCGTCGCCGCTCGTCGGTAAAGCTGTTCAGCTCTTCGCGTGCTTTCTTCGCATCGCGGCGATATCGCATTGCACGGTCGTGAACCTTAGCCAATTCACCCTGGGCGCGAGAGAGCTGTTCGCGTAACTTCTCGTTTTGAACGACCAGTACATCGGCAGGTGCTGCCTGGGGCTGGCCGCCGCGTTGACGGGCTCGGTTCTGGCGCATTCGGCAAGCGTCGTCGCAGTATTTGCGGCGCTTGTCCGTGCCTGCCGGAAACGGCTCGTTGCAGGCTTGGCAACGGTGGTTTTTTTCCATGTCTTTGTATCGCAAGCAGGGGCTTGCGATACGTGTCATCCCGAACGCTTGCGTTCGGGTAGTGCACCTCGGTGCCAGACGTGTGATTGGTTTTTGGGTGAGTTGGGCATGGGGTGAACTGCTCGTGTGTTGGGCGGCTGATTCTGTGGGGTTTCTGGGGTGATGGGTTCTCTTTCTGGTTGCTCATTTTTGGTGACCGTTAGGTTTTTGCTTGGTGCTGTATCTCTGGTTCGGTGGCTTCTCTGTGGGTTGGGTGCGGATGGTTTGAGGTGGGGATTTTCTGTCTGGGGCTGGTCGGTTGTATTGGGTTGCTGGTGACCTATTGGTTCGTTTCGGGAACGCCTGGATAGAGTCTTGGCTTGCGTGGATTGGCTGGTTCGCCCGTACGAAACGAAGCTGTCCATATGCGACGGTCACTGAACTAAGCGCTGCCAATGTCCTAAACCTGGAGCATGTGGGCAGGTGTTCACCATGGGGTCCAGTCGTCCACATGTGTGCGACAAAAGACCGCTTTTTATCTTTTGTCGTGCCCATGTGGGCGAGGGGTAAGACGACGCTGCCGACGACGTCTCGCTGTCGCATGGTCTTGTCCTACTTGTCCTGCCGTTTGTCGTGTCGTCGGGTGCACGACAAAACTAGGCTGTCCATATGCGACGGTCGCCTGTCGCCAAGGTTGTCGTGTCCGAGACCTGACGCTTGTGGGCCGGCGGTCAGGTGGGTCCCGTCGTCCACATGTGTGCGACAACAAGCAGCGGAGCGATTGGGCTTGTGTCGTGCCCATGTGGGCGAGGGGCCAGAAAACGTCACCCCAGCGACAGGGCGACAACGTCATTGATCGCTGGCGGTGACACCTGGATGGGGCTCCTCTTAGATTCGGCCGGTGTCACCGCAAAAGAATCTGCAGGGTAAAAGTAAGGACTGCTCGCCACGGTGCGGTGGCAAGCAGTCCTTGGGGTGACCCCACGACAGGTCGTCCCGGTTTATTACAGATAGGAATGAACGCTACTGATCGTAGCAGCGGAAAATTTCTGGTGTGCGCTGTGTATGTCTTGACCTCGACGGCACTAGCGGTGCCAACGTTTCTATGTCTGAGGTTTGCCTGCAACGTTTTGCCGGAACTCCTGTCTACATGTGTTTTGGGACGAGCAGCTAGTGAGTCTTCTCGAACAAAAGCAATGTTATAGGGAAGCGATTACGCCTTCGCCATTTCGTTGAGCTTCTCAAACCATGAACGAACTTCTCCGGTCGGATCAGAAGCATCAAGTAGTTCAACTGTCATTTTTCCGAATCCCAGGTCGGCTAATTTTGACTTAACGACTTTCTCATTCATGGGGCGGACTCCTGACGTGTTACGGCTGGCTTGCACAACAGCGTCTGGAACATTGATCTGTGGAGTGATGGCAATTTGAATCCCCAACGCTTGTTGAACTGCGTCTGGATGGAGGTAGTTCTCCATCATGAGTCGGTTTGTGATGTATGCAATCGATCCATCATTTCGTGCATTCACTTCATCTGCAGCGTTTCTATAGACTTGTACGTCGCCGTCATATAAGTGGAACTCTTTGCGTCCGAGGCCCATGAGGTATCTATTGCTGACCCATTGTCCAAGCGTCCCGCCACCTTGCGGTACGAATGCAAACCTTGGGTCTTGCGAAAGATCCGGATACTTGTCTGGGTCATTTTCATTGAGGCACAGGGATAAACGTTTGAGGGAAGTTACATCGTGGGGGCCTTCGACGCAAATGAGGACAACGACTCTGTTGTCCGGTTGTACGCCTAGCTCATCCGCCATTTCAGCCCAGGTGTCTTCTGTGCCATCGGATACGAACGGAATTCCTGTAGTGGGATTTTTGCGAACGTATCGGAGACTATCTGCAGGAAGATGTGACACGAAGCCTGGGCTATGCGACGTGAGGATCAGCTGCGTACCAGGGGCCTCAGACATGGAAGTGAATGAGTCTAGGAGGATCCGTTGATTTCGTGGGTGCTGCGAAGTCTCGGGTTCCTCAAGCGCATATATGACTGACGCTCTATCGTTTTCTTCAAGTTTACGTTTTGCTTCAGCTTTGAAAAAGCTGACCAAGACAAGGCGGCGAACACCTGACCCACGTTTGTTAA